>NZ_CAKMAB010000062.1:0-29956 GCF_924513355.1 Paenibacillus pseudetheri | reverse complement strand
ACTGTATAGCTCTCGGGATCCGACTCCCACGGGCAGAAACGTTCGATCCCCGGCTACCGCTATCTTACGACCACACAAAAATGAGGTCCACCAGAAAGATCTGGTGACCTCATAATACGAACGGGCAGGATAGTTTAAGATGAAGCGCGGTGAACCGTATCATAAGTAGGGGCAAGTTTTTTGATTGAAACCAATGAACAAGATTATAATGCCACCAGAAAATCATTAATCCACAAGCTTTGCTCGATCGTTCCTACGTTTGTCGCTCCAAGTCAAACATAGTCTTGGCTCTAGGTCACATGTAACCTAAGTGCTTAAAACGGTTTCTGGTAGAGTTTTATTATATAAAAAGTCTCCCTAGAGTATAAAAGGGGTATTAAAGTACAATATTGGCAGGAATGGCTGAAAGAAGCGATATATCAATGCATAATAAGGTGGTTATTCTTTAGCTCTACAGAAGTAATATTCATTTTTTATAAGTATTTTCAGTATGGGTAAATAGTTAAAAAAAATTGACTGGAGGAGATTTTATAATTTATAACGAGGTTGTTAAAATCAGTGATGCATATTTACTTCCATTAGTATCCGAGTTGTATGGGTTGAAGGGGTATGAATTCCAACAGATTCCGCCACATGAAGGAGGACGGAATCTCGTCTATGCCTGTGAGAAAGAAGGTGCGGGCGCAAAAATACTCCGAATTACTTTCTTGCCTGACAGGAGCCGGAAAGATTTTCTAGGCGAAATGGAATATGTGAGGTATCTATTTGAGCACGGAGGCAGCGTCTCAAATGTCATCAGCTCCCGGCAGGGGAATTTGGTTGAGGAGATCAAGCATAGTAATCACACCTTCTTTATCTGCCTGTTTGAAAAGGCCAAGGGAAAACTGCTGGTAGAAAATCACTATAAGTACCGGGAAGGCGCGCCACTTTCTGAGTATTTTTATAATTGCGGAAATGTCCTGGGGAAACTGAACCGAATATCGAAAAGCTATACGCCTGTCCATCGCCGGCATAGTTTTTTTGACAAATTCAATGCCGATTATATAGATAAACTGATCCCCGACTCATTATCTCTGCTTAAGGAGAAGCTGGTAGAGCTCCTTAAAACCTTAGAAGGATTGGATAGGGACCGTGAGTCTTTTGGTATGGTCCATTTTGATTACAGCGATGGGAATTATTCGATAGATTTTGATACTGGGCAAATAACCGTATATGATTTCGATAATTCATGTTACTGTTGGTATATGTTTGACCTAGCGAGTCTCTGGACAAACGGAGTGGGCTGGATACAATTTGAACCAGACGTCGTTAAACGCAAAAAGTTCATGGATGATTATTTTGAAACAGTCCTCGCGGGATACAGGTCCGAGAGTAGAATCGAAAATTGGATGTTAGATAAATTGCCCTTATTTATCCAAGTAAACCTCATGGAAGGTATTGTAGATGCATTCGAGGTAATGCGGAACAACGGCGAAGAGCCGGAGTGTGATGAGGAGTTGTCGTATCGCATAAAATGCCTAGAAGACGATATCCCGTATATGGGATTTTTCCATGAAATTTACTCGTGTGAAGAACCCTTTGAGTGTGAGGAACGAGATATATAGTCTTTTCGTAACATCCATTGACTGAACTAACGGGGAACGTTAGTCCAGAGATCCTGGGAGCAGTTTGCCACCGCGGCAGCTGCTCCTTCTGTCGTTAAGCTATACCAGCTAATAGCATGTCAAGATTACCAGTAAAATGACCGTAAATCTTATGTTATAGTTAAAATAGGCAAGCCAAATAACCCTCCAATTCGCACCACGTTTTGGAAGGTTAAACCAATTATAATTATTAAGCCAGACAGAATGCTTTTTTACTTTTCAAGATGGCATGGAGCCAATGAACTAGCTTATTTGCACATGCGACCAATGCTACTTTATGTGGCTTACCTTCGGTTCTTTTCCGTTCGTAAAATTCTTTGAGTCGAGTGTTGCGAGAACGAATAAGTCCACACTGAACAGCCATCACCAGCGCATAACGCAACTGCCTGGAACCACGTTTCGTGATTCGGTTTCGAGTTGCTGTAAACTTACCGGAAGAAAAAACACTTGGGTCAATGCCTGCAAAGGCGACTAGCTTTTTGGGATGATTAAATCGGTCGATTTCTCCAATTTCAGATAAAATTGTTGCCGCAATTTTATGCCCAATACCGGGAATTGACTGAATTAATTCATACTCTTCAATTTCTTCAGCCAGAGCATCTATGTTCCGTTCCAATTCAGTAAGATGCTCTTGGTACTGAAGAATGAGGGTAATAAGGACTTTCAAATGGATTAAGTGGCTTGCATACATGGTTTGCTGAAATGGGTTTTGTTTTGCCGCATCTAGCAGTCGTTGAACCCGTTGGTTAATCCAGTCCTCTGAGCGCCCCCATTTTGAAGAAAGCAGTTCTTTCATCTTAGCTTTGAGTGTATTTTCATCCGTCTGTAAAACTGAATATGAGGTTGGGAATTCACTTAAAAACCGTAGTGAAATACCAGAATACATAGCTCCAAAGACGCCTTTGTAAGCCGGGAAAACCTGATCTAAAACAGCTTGGAATTGTAGTTAAGTCTGTACACACATCTTTGAAAGAGACTCATATTGTCTTGTAAGATAGCGCAGATTGAGAAGTTGCACACCTCTTTTCTTAAAAGGTTCAAATTCTTCCTTGTAGTACAACTCTCCCAAAAGGTAAGCGTCAGCAGCATCCGTCTTTACTTTACGAAGTTGAGACTTCCTAAGCCGATTTGAGATGAGCGGATTAATGACAATGTAAATATAGTGAAGTTCTTCTAGGAACTGAACAACGGGACTTTGGTAATGGCCGGTTGCTTCTAAAATAATCAAAGGACGTTGTTTGGATGCAGATTCAACGTCCTTTAAAACTTGATGGAGATTTGCTAAACCATCACGAGTGTGCTCGAAATGGAATGTCCCTCTGTATGGCTTTCCGCGCGCTAAAAAGGCTTGTCCATGGCTTTCTTCTTTAGAAATATCTAGACCGATTACTGGATTCATCTGATCTCTCCTTGATGTAAATTTACCGGCAGCCCCTGTAACTCTTCTTGTCGCTCCATAGCATCGCATGTGATACGGGATCTTTGTCCCAACCAGCCTCAATCATGGTAATGACAAGTAGGGGTGAACATTATAGCGCTCGGGATCAAGTCCCACGGGCAGGTACGTTCGACCAGGCTACCTTAATCCTCTATGCAAATGAAAAAAGGATCAACCAGAAAGAACTGGTTGGTCTCATAATACGATAGGGCAGGTTACCTTAATAAACGCAACTATATTTAATAAGGTTAAAATAGTTATAGATGTTTATTGTTACCATTATTTTGCGAGAGCATGTTATTATCAAATATAGAATATTTTAGACAAGGAGTGGATTTCTCTTGTGTGGATATCGCTGGGATGATTGCCCTATAGAAACAAAGCTGCAGATAACAAATATATCAGATTTTTTAAATCATGCGTTGGGTGAAAACTTAATTGGAACATACCTTCACGGGTCATTATGTTTAGGTAGCTTTCAGCCTTCCCACAGTGATTTAGACATGATTGTAATCACTAAACAACCATTAACTGCTCCTCAAAGGCTACATTTAATGAATGGGTTCTTTAGCTTTACATAAAAAGCCGTCACCAATCGAGATAAGTATTCTGTGCTATTCAGACCTTAATCCTTGGAGACACCCTACCCCTTATGAGTTTCACTTCAGTGAATATTGGAGACCAAAATTCGAGGTCATTTCTAGTGAAAATGATTTGGCGTTCTGGGATATTAAGGAGGTTTATACAGATGGAGATATTGCTTGTCATGTAACTTTAATTAACCAAAGTGGTATTTGTATCTATGGTCGAGCAATCAGTGAGATATTCCCAGTAGTACCTGAAAAAGATTTCTGGGACTCTATTTTTTAGGGAATAGAATATTTCAGCAAATTAGATGGAGAACTTTTAACTACAGGAGTCCTCACACTTCTGAGAATTTGGTCTTATAAAGAAAACAAAGCGATATATTCAAAAGCACAAGCAGGTGAGTGGGCTGTTGGGTTAGTCCCTTCAGAATACCGTGACATCATTGAAAATCTTGTAGATGTTTATAACGATAAAGCTAAGAAAAAAGACTTCTCAGAGGCAGATTTAAATAATTTAAGGCATTATGTAATAAATCAAATCAAGGAAGCATTATTGAGCTAGCAGAGAACTTTAGTTCAATAACACACAATGATGAGTAGGTACTTCGTAACCTGCTCTTTTTTATTAAGCTAACGGGCAGTATAGTTTAACTTAAAATAAACTTTCCGTTCCCCGCAGTTAATTTAAGGTATAATCTGGAATCACCCTTTTTTGAGGTGATAATCATCAAGAAACGTATTTAAGAAGGAGTGGCTTAATGCAAGTTATAAAATCCATAATAGAGTGTCCAGAGCGTCAAATAGAGTTTGTTGAATATGTTAAAGAAAAATGGCCAAACGTAAAAAAGGTGGTACTCCCTAAAATTGACGAAAGTTTATCGGCTGAAGCTGGTTTGCCATTTACATTTCTGTTGTTGAATAACGACAAAATAATTGGATTTTATCAATTAATTGAGCAGGAATATGTAATTCGAAAAGATTTATCGCCATGGATTGCACCTTTATTCATTGACGAGAATGAACGAGGGCAAGGTTTGGGTTCAGTATTGTTGGAGCATGCCAGGAAAATGGTGGGGCAGTTGGGATATACGAAGGTTTATTTAACGACCGATCATATTCGTTATTATGAGAAATATGGATTCAGAGAAATCGGTTTGGATAATTTCGAATGGGGACGACCTACGAAAATCTATGAGCACGACACCATAAAGTAATTTTATCGCCACATGGTTTGTTGAGACTTAACTAACGGAGAACGATAGTTCAACGATGACTAGGCTGCCAGCATGATTGGCAGCCATGCTGCGCTAAGGGCGGCAGTCTAGGACTCAATATTCCTGTCCGAAAACTGTCGTTGGTTTTTATATTGGGCAGTGTAAGACTTTATTAACGAGCAGTAACGGAGGGAAGTTTGGAACTGTAGGAGCGTATGCGTCCGCCTTTGTCTTCAGATTTCAACCGTGATCAGTGGTAAAAATAGAAGAAATCTGAAGACAACAGCAGCCAGAAGTCCAAACATTCCCCGCAGTTACGACCGCCACCGTATAATATTTTCTTTAAATAAGATTCTTAAATAACTGCATTTTCTCCTTAAGAAAGTTCATTCCTATGGTGATGCACCAAAGATTGTTTGTCAGTTATCATTAGAATAAGTTTATTGGACTACTGTGAGATGATTTTTCTAAGGTAGGAGGACTGTAGGATGAAGGAAATTCGGGTACTTCTCGCTGATGATGAATCGGTTCTATTTTTCTTCCCAATTTTATTCAATTTGATGTTGGCCTTTAAGAGTTATGTAGAGATCATGAAGGATGCCATTGCTTTTCCGAAAACCCATGGCAGGGTATGCCATTGAACGTAGAAATACTAGATGGACTCGATTTATGTTCGTATATTTTTAGCCGGAATGATGATTTTTTTTCAGGCGTATATGATTCCTTTGTTCAAAGAGCTTAGAATGCTAAGTCTGTACGGTAGCCTTGCGGGACCCATTCTTATTTATGTAGCCAGTGCGGTAGGTTTCGGATGCCTGCTGTATACCAGTTTTGTCAAAGGAAAACCTAGAGAAATTGAAGAAGCGGCAGAAATTGATGGCTGTTCTCGGTACGGGATATTTTTGGAGAATTGTTTTCCCGCTATTAGGGCCTGTTACGGCAAGTATGGTTGTCTTGAACGGACTTGGAATCTGGAATGATTTCTTGATGCCGATGCTGGTATTAACTTCAGGACAGGCTAAGACTATGGTTGTGGAAATTTACCGTTATATCGGAGAATTCTTTTCACGTTGGGATATGATTTTTGCGGGAACAGCGATGTCGGTGGTGCCTGTGTTGATTGTGTTTATCACTTTGCAGAAGCATTTTGTGAGGGGGATTGCGTCGGGAGCGACGAAGGGGTAATTCATAATAGGGATGTATCCTGTAACCACTTAGTGGACAGCGGAATACATCCCTTTTTTCGTAGGCGTAACGATCTTTAAAGTGTACTTGGATTCGCAGTTAAACGGCGATAGCCCATGGGCGGGAGACCTGTCCAGCGTTTGAATTGCTTGCTGAAGTGGGATACGTCCCGATATCCTAGTTGGTGGGCGACTGACTCGACTGATAGGTTATTATCCATCAGCAGCAGTTTGGCGTGTCGAATGATCAACCGGGATAAATATTGCCTTGGTGACATGCCATAAATTTGGTGAAAAGCACGATTACAGTGAGTAGTACTATATCCGAGCTTGGCAGCAATGTCCTCAATACCACTGCCCCTTTCACCTGTGACCGCTGCTGTAGAAACTGACTCTTGCAGCAATCCTTCAATAGCGTTAGCTAGGGCCACTGTATTTTCTGTAGCTTCTGTATCTGCTGGGAGAGGCATTTCCGAAAGCACCCAACCGCTGAGCGCGGTCAGAAGCTGCAGTGAAGCATGCAGTGTGATCAAGCGATTTCTATGTGTGTCTTTAGACTCTGACAAGATGGAAGAGTTAATGATTACATCGAGTGCGGAACGGATGGCCAGCAGTTCGGGGGTGTTCCCGCTGAGACTAACAGCATCTGCTGTAAGTAAGGCACGCCGCAAAATCAGATCATCGATATCAAAATGCAGGCAGTAATAAGTCATGTCACAGTCAGCATTTGAACCCATACTACTATGCTCAACACCGGGACGAATGAATAAAATATCGCCGCTTTTCTGTATAAAAGACTTATTGCCTACCGTCATTTGTTGCTCACCTTGAAGGACAATATTAATCTCAAACATCGGATGAGTGTGTACAGGATATTGCCAATCCGAATTTACTTTTCTCCAATGTGCGGCGAAGATATGAAAGGCTGCTTGAATGTCTGGTGACATCTGACCGTCAATAGAATTATGGAAGGCGGGATCATTCGAGATCATTTCAATCCTCTTTTACAATAAAATTTGGCTTCATTATATCATAGGTTGTTATCGATGTTTGATTTGCCCAAATAATAGAAGGCTTTAGCCCTGTTGCACTTCCAGAAATATCGATAACATGGATATATAGCCCGGAGGTATCCGGGATCATGTTGGAGGGAGTGCATTTATTTATGTTACATAATAAATTCTTTAATGCTCATCATTCACCGATCGGTGCATTTGCGAGTTTTACCTTAGGATTTAAAGGAGCTAGTGGTGGTTTCGATTTGGAAATGGCCAAACCTCCTAGACAGAATATATTCATAGGATTAGAACGCACGGATGGGAAAGGGTATGACACACTACCATTTCACGAGATTGGCGGAGATGACGAGAGCAAACGCTATGACATCGAGAATCCAGACCCCAATCCAGACAAGGAGAATATTCTGTTCCCTTTTCAAAATCGTGAGATTTCTAGAGATTTTCAAGTAGCTACAGACAGCTGGAGTGCGGGGGATCTGACCTTCCGGATTCTCTCGCCAGTTCGATCAGTACCAGATCCTGAAACTGCGTCTGTGGAAGAAATGAAGGAAGTGTTGCTGCCAGCAGTACTGGTTGAGCTCGAAGTGGATAACACCTCATCAGCTACCTCACGTCGCGCGTTCTTTGGTTTTCAGGGAACAGATGTGTATAGCGGAATGAGAAGACTGGATGATGTGTCATCTGAAATTACAGGCGTTGGACAAGGAAGGTTTATTGCGATTGCTGCCGAGAAAGGCACTACAAAGTCCGCACTTCATTTCACGATGGAGGATATTCTAAGTGAGGAGCTTCAGGAAAATTGGACCTTTGGACTGGGCCGCGTGGGTGCATTGATCATGGATGTTCCAGCCGGAGTAAAAGAAACGTACCGGTTTGCGATTTGTTTTCACCGTTCGGGTTATGTTACCTCTGGTATGGATGCTTCCTATTACTATAATCGCTATTTCAACAATGTTGAAGCCGTAGCCGAATATGCATTAGCTAAATTCGATGTGCTTAAACAAGCAGCGGAGAAAGCTAACGAGATGTTTAATCATGCAAAACTATCCGAAGATCAAACCTTTATGCTAGCGCATGCGATTCGTAGTTATTATGGTTCCACACAATTACTGGATAATAAGAATAAGCCGTTCTGGATCGTCAACGAAGGCGAATACCGGATGATGAATACCTTTGATCTGACCGTCGATCAGTTATTCTACGAGCTGCGTCTGAATCCTTGGACGGTTCGTAATGAGCTGGATATGTTCGTAGAAAGATTCAGCTATGAAGATACGGTGCGTTTCCCTGGGGATGATACAGAGTATCCAGGTGGGATTAGCTTCACACATGATATGGGTGTAGCTAACGTAGTTTCACGTCCGGGCTATTCCTCCTATGAGTTATATGGCATTGATGGTTGCTTCTCTCATATGACACATGAACAATTGGTAAACTGGGTGCTGAGTGCGGCAACTTATCTTGAACACACAGGTGATCGGAGTTGGATGGAACGTAATCTGAGTATCTTGGAGAAGTGCTTGGATAGTATGTTAAATCGGGATCATCCAGATCCGGAGCAAAGAAACGGTGTTATGGCGCTAGATAGCTCACGTACGATGGGTGGAGCAGAGATTACTACCTATGACAGTCTGGATGTCTCTTTAGGTCAGGCTCGCAACAATATTTACTTGGCAGGAAAATGCTGGGCGGCTTACTTAGCTATGGAGAAAATATTTGCAGAGTATGAGCGTGTGGAGCTGTCCAAAACAGCAGGGGCAGGGGCAGAGAAATGCGCCGCAACGATGGTGGAAAGCGTTACTGCAGATGGATATATCCCGGCTGTGATTGGAGAAGGTAACGACTCCAAGATCATTCCAGCTATCGAGGGTCTTGTATTCCCATACTATACGGGTTGTAAGGAAGCTCTTGATCGCAATGGACGGTTCGCCGCATATATCGGCGCACTCGACAAGCATCTTCATGCGGTGTTGAAGCCGGGCGTTTGCTTATTTGATGACGGCGGTTGGAAAATCTCATCCACTAGCAATAACAGCTGGCTTAGCAAAATCTATCTCTCGCAGTTCATCGCCCGCAACATTCTGGGACTGGAATGGGATGAAAGCGGAGCGGCAGCAGATCGCGCTCATGTGGCATGGCTTACCCATCCAGAATTATCGATCTTCAGCTGGAGTGATCAAATTATTTCCGGGGAGATTACAGGCAGTAAATATTATCCTCGTGGAGTAACAGCGATATTGTGGTTGGATGAGAAGTAGGGATTTGGATTTTCATTGAATAAATGGCAAACGGACCTCTTATTAGGGGGTCGTTTGCTTTTTTTTGTTAAATTATGAATTTCTTTTTTTGATTTATATTCCCAAAACTAGTACTATAGTATTAATTTGTAATTAATTCTAATAGGATGCGGAGCGGTGTATATGGTAAAAGTTACACGTACAAGGTTGCGACTAACAATTCGGAAAAAACTGCTCATGATGTCACTCACACTACTAATTCTTCCCATCGGAATATTAGGAGCAGTTATTTATCAGATTTCAATCAAAGAAACGAATCAGCTCATTGAGAGTAAACTGAGTTCAAGCGTAAACCTGGCTGTCGCCTTAATTGAGAATTTGGAAAATTCCGTTCAATCGGGGCAGTTGACTGAAGTGGAAGCCCAAGAGCAAGTACGGACCTTACTACTTGGAAACAAAAATGAGGATGGTACTCGGCCTATTAATCAATCAATTGATTTGGGTCCAAACGGCTACTTCTTTATATTAGATAACAAAGGGAAACTGCTTGCTCATCCCAAACTAGAGGGAGATAATATTTGGGATAAACAAACCTCAAACGGTACTTTTTACATACAGGATTTGATTAAAGCAGCACAGAACGGTGGTGGAGCTACTTACTATAAATGGCCGCTACCTAAATCGGATGGTACTGGAAACGCTGTAGGAGAAGAAGCGTTGAAAATATCTTATGCTAAACTATCGCCCTCTTGGGGCTGGGTCGTAGCAGCAGGCTCTTATATGCAAGACTATAATCCCGGGCAACAAACCATTCTAAAGGGAATTATTACTACATTGATTGTATGCGTTGTCATCGGAATCGCTGTAATATACATATTTGCACAACATATTTCAAGACCGATTGTACGCATTGCCCGTGAAGCTGAACGGATCGCTCAAGGGGATCTAAGCGGTAAAGCATTGACTGTGCGCAATCGGGATGAGATCGGACAGCTCGGAATCAGCTTTAATCAATTATCAGGTAATATTCGGAAATTGGTTGGAAATTTAACCATAAGCTCGGAGTTATTAGCTTCTTCCTCCAAACAGTTGTCTTCAACATTAGGTGAAACCACAGCGGCACTTGTTCAGACTTCATCCTCAATGACTGAAGTGGCGAACAATAGTGAGAAACAAGCTTCCTCTACGCAGGAGACTTCCCAATCGATGGAGGAGATGGTAAAAGAGATTCAGCGAGTAGCTGAAGCCTCTACACATGCCTATCAGCTGTCCATGCAAACACTGGAAGAGGCTGATAAAGGAAACAGCCTTATCATTAACTCTTCCGAGCAAATGAACGCAGTAAGTAATACTGTTGTTGATTTAGGAATCACCGTTACTAGTTTAAATGACCAGTCTCAACAAATAGGCACCATCGTCAGTACTATTAAAGGAATATCTGAGCAAACGAATCTATTAGCGCTTAATGCGGCAATTGAAGCTGCTCGATCAGGAGAACAAGGCAGAGGATTTGCAGTGGTAGCTAGTGAAGTCCGTAAGCTGGCAGGACAAACAAGTGAAGCAGCTGAAAGGGTTTCAGTTATGGTTGAAGAAATTATTACGAGTATAGGTCATGCCCATCATTCGATGAGTAAAGGCCAAAATGAAGTCGCAGCAGGGGTTCAAGCGATTGATGATACGGGTAAAGCATTTGAACGCATTTTGCAGGCCACCCGGACTATCGTAGATCAGGTGGAGCAATCCTCGACCGCTGCACAACAGATGTACACGGGCTCCGAACAAATATCTGCTGCGGTGATGGAGGTCGAGCAGGTTTCATTGCACTCAGCTTCGGCTGCACAGACAGTATCTGCTGCCACTCTGGAGCAGCTTGCATCTATGGAGGAAATTGCCGCATCTGCTCGCAAGCTCCAAGAGGGTTCAAATGAGATGCGTGCTTTAGTAAATCAGTTTAAATTAGAATAGATACTCAGACTTAGAGTTACAGAAATAGAATATGTAAAATATTAAAGAGGGGGAGTAACCCCTCTTTTTTGCTGTTCTGACGTAAATAACCTTTTGAATACTAAGGGGAAATTAATATAGCTTTTACAGCTCATTAACGCGGAGCGTATACTGGCTTGCTATATTGAAGGGAAAAGGGGGATGAATATGAAAGAAATGGAAGAGTCGTCCTTTGCAGCTGCTCAGCCTGTCCTTGCAAGTGATACTTTTGGTTGGGATAAGCTTCAGGTTTCGCAATGGTATAGCCCGCAGCAAGCTTTCACCCCATCCTCGGAGTCTAAATATTTAATAGGAATTCACTGCACAGCCTACTACGAAAATTACTACACCATTCATATTACCCCCTGTAATGAGAGCCTTCTTTGCCCTTGGGGCAGAACCTCGCTCTATTTTTTGAAAATAGAAATTACGCCAGCGGTACTCGAAGAGATTGCTCGTGAATCTGGTTATCTAAAGGAAGGCCATATCCAGTTGGACCGCAAATTTCATGTCAAGGATTCCAAGCTACTGCAATTAGGGCTTTGGATGCTGGAGGAATTACAGAATGGCGGTGCCAAAGGGAAAATATATAGCGACTCTTTATCCAACATGTTAATTATTCACTTGTTACAACACTATTCTTCAGTGATTCCCCAGCATTCAAACCGAAAAACGCCAGCCAATCAAGAAATATTTCAGGTCATTCAATTTATGCGTGAGCGTTTAGAAGATGAGATTCAACTGACTGATCTCGCTGGCATGGCTAATATGAGCCAGTCGCATTTTATTCGGATTTTTAAACAACAGACAGGATATACTCCCCATAATTATTTAATTCGCCTGAGAATCGAACGTTCTAAATTTCTTATTCGTTCCGGAAAAATTGGTTTGAAGGAAATTGCATCTCAGGTTGGTTTTGCCGATCAAGGTCATTTTACTAGATTATTCAAACGAGAAACCGGCCTAACCCCAAAGCTGTATGCGAATCAAAGCTCCTCCAAACCTAATCATATGATTTATTAATTTTATTCTTGCAAATGAGAGTTTTGTTCAAGGAAAGAAGTGTTTTGTTCAATTAGAGAGCTGTTGCCAGCTCCTATAATAAGGTTGAAGTAAGGCGCACAAATGCCGAACTACAACCTTATTAGGAGGAGAGAAAACATGAGATTAAAGAGATTATTCAGTCTGATTTGCGCGGGGGTACTTACGACCAGTTCTTTATCTTTAGTAGCATCTGCCACACCTGTCGGACCGGATAACCTAGTAAGCACCGAGGTAGAATTCAATGCAGAGTCAGCTTCAGCTATAACTGCTGGAACTTGGCATGAAGTATCTAAGCAAACCTTCTGGTTACTTGATGCCCTTGAACGGGGACAAGGGGTGGCTACAGACGGGAATTCATGGATCTTTAGTTCCTCATATGGGCTCTTACGGACTGGACTTGATGGGAAATCTGTAAAAGCACGGAATGAACTGGCTATTCCACAGGAGATTGCCTCCCAAGGTGGAGACCATATCGGTGATATTTCCTACTATAACGGTAAAATATACGCTCCTATTGAAGACGGCAAAAACTATCAGCATCCTTACATCGCCCTCTATGATGTGAACACTTTGAAATATACGGGTACATCCTATGCTTTACCGTTGAATCTGCATATTGGCGGTGTGCCTTGGGTAGCCGTTGATGCCGCTCGCGGCCAGGTCTACACCGCTCAGTGGAGTAATGCAAGCGTCTTGAATGTACTAAGTCTTGACGATATGCATGTGATCACAACCGTTCCACTTTCCCAAAGTATTGATCGAATTCAAGGTGCCGAAGTGTACAACGGTGTTCTGTATGCCTCTACGGATAACGCAACCCAAACAGTTTATCAGATTGATCCGGAGACTGGAAACGTATCTGTTGCCTTTGATCGCAATCTGCCTAGTGGTACTGAAGCCCAAGGAATTGCAGTATTGCCTACCGCTGATGGTGCACAGCTCCATATTCTTGATGTAGGCTCGAATCGCATTAGTGTGAACTTTCGCCATTATGCATTTTAATTCAAATCCAAGCGAAAAAAGGGGCTAACAGAAATGCTAAAGCAAACCAAAACTATTCTAACACTGCTATCCGTCTCAATGCTGGCAGTAGCGGGCTGCGGACAATCTAATAACAGTACGGCTGAAGCCAAAGAAAATACCGCTCAACCCACAGCAATCGCTGCAACTCCGGAATCAACAGAGACTCCAGCCGCTAAGCCTGTGGAGATTACATTTTATTATCCGGTTAATGTTGGTGGTCCTCTTACAAAAGTAATCGATGGGATGGCTAGTACATTCATGGAACAGCACCCGGAAATTAAGGTTAATCCCGTGTACACAGGTAATTACGGTGACAATACCGTGAAAATTCAAGCAGGTGTGCAGGCCAAACAGCCACCGGATGTCGCGGTCATGATGTCAACAGAGCTGTACAGTATGCTCGATATGAATGCAATCATTCCGCTGGATGATTTTATTGCGAAAGATACGGATATTCAGATGGCTGATTTTTATCCCGCCTTTGTAGAGGATACACAGTCTGAAGGTAAAACGTACAGCCTGCCTTTTCAGCGGAGCACGATTGTTATGTATTACAACAAAGAAATGTTCAAAGCTGCAGGACTTGATCCAGAGAAACCACCCACTACATGGGATGAGCTTGTAACCTATGCTAAGAAGCTGAACAAAGACGGTCACGTGGGGCTGGAAATTCCGGGCAATGATGATTCGTATTGGATGTTTCAAATGCTTGCACGGCAAAATGCTTCCGATCCGAAGCAAAACATAATGTCCTCCGATGGCAAAAAAGCGATGTTCGATACGCCGGAGAATGTGGAGGCATTGCAATTCTGGTTAGATTTGTCCCATAAATATAAGGCGATGCCGGAAGGTGTTATTGATTGGGCAACCGTTCCGACAGATTTCATTCAAGGCAAAACAGCCATGATGATGCATACAAGCGGAAACTTAACCAACGTAAAAAATAACGCGAAGTTCGAATTCGGGGTAGCGTTCCCACCCGCACAAAAGCAATTTGGATCACCAACTGGTGGCGGTAACCTGTATATTTTCAAGGACACATCTCCAGAAAAACAAGCTGCAGCTTGGGAATTTGCCAAATACATGACGGCTTCAGAACAGGCTGCCCTCTTTAGCAGTTCATCCGGTTATGTTGGCGTAAGAAAATCCGCATACGATACAGATGCAATGAAGAAATATACGGCGGATTTCCCGCAAGCATTGGTTGCAAGAGATCAATTGGAATATGCGTTCCGGGAATTATCCACTCATAATCATGGTAAAGTATCGACGGCAATTACGAACCAGATTCAAGCGGCATTGGTAGGAGAGATCGATGCAGCAGGTGCGCTTAAAAAAGCTCAAGCAGAAGCAGATCAGGCACTGGCTCCCTTCAATAAGTAAGCTTTGAGATATGGAATACGCCAGAACGGCTTGGTAGCTTGTTCTGGCGTCATTCCTTTATTCAATAATCGTAGAAACCTTAAACATGGAAGGATTGAATGGTATGAATGCCGGATGGAGTGAGAGGCTTAAACGAAACGGATTCGGCTGGGGACTTGTGTTGCCTTCGCTGCTCTTTATTTGTTTGTTTACTTATTACCCTATGTTTAAATCGTTCTGGCTTAGCTTTTATGAGAAAAATTTGGCGACTCCTGAGCCTTTGTTCATCGGTTTTGACAATTACGTTAATCTATTGCACGACACTGTCTTTATAAAGGTGTTCAGTAACAATATATGGTTCGCCATTGGCACAGTACCCACTTCATTAGCTTTGGCTTTCTTGATGGCACTGTTTGCCGACAAGGCGATAAAAGGGCGGGGACTGGCACGTCTTTCATTTTTCTATCCGAATATGATCCCGATGATCGCTGTGGCGAACATCTGGTTGTTTCTGTATACCCCTCATTTTGGGCTCTTTGCCAGACTGGCTTCATGGATCGCGGATCAGCCTGTGAATTTGCTGGGAACACCTGATACGGTGATGGGCGCATTAGTCATCATGATGATTTGGAAAGAAGCCGGATATTTTATGATTTTTTACTTAGCAGGAATGCAGCAAATTCCCAAGGATTTATATGAAGCCGCTGCAGTAAGCGGAGTCGGTACGTTCACTTCCATCCGCAGAATTACAATTCCGCTCACAATGCCGACTACGTTGTTTGTGGCCGTAGTGGCGATAACGAATTCTTTTAAGCTGGTTGACCATCTCTGGATTATGACAAAGGGCGGTCCGAATAATTCGAGCAATATGCTGCTTTATTATATCTATGAGTCGACCTTTAATTTTTATGATCAAGGGATGGCCGCATCAATGACAGTGGTCATGATCGTGCTGCTCCTCCTTATTTCTTCCCTGCAGTTTTTTGGCTGGGATCGGAAAATCCATTATGAATAGGAGGTGGAATCCATGGAGGATAATCCACTAAAGCTGCCCTTAGTATTAAGGCAGAATACACGCAAAGCTTTAGAAGAGGAGCGCAGGCTGAACTCCGAAAGAACGAAGCGCCGAATCCAGCAGATACTGTGGCATGCGGTTGGATTTTCTTTTGCCGCGGTCTGGATCATTCCCTTCTTATGGGTGGTCAGAACGGCTTTTCTACCCAAAGATGTCGCTATTGATTCGGGATGGTCTTGGGGCTTTACGTTTGAGAATTTGATTCATGTTTGGAATGGAGCGCCTTTTGGACGATTTTTCATGAATACATTGCTGGTGTGCGGTGTTGTACTTGCTGTGCAACTCGTTACAATGACGATGGCTGCTTATGCGTTCGCACGGGTACGATTCGCCTTGAAAGATCTGTTATTCATGTTATTTTTGGTACAAATTATGGTGCCGCCAGATGTTCTTATCTTTTCCAACTATCAGGTGTTGAACGAAATGGGTCTGCTGGATACCAAGCTGGGGATAATGTTACCTTACTTTGCCTCCTCTTTTGGAGTTTTTCTGTTAAGGCAATCCTTCAAGCAATTACCCTATGAGCTGGATGAAGCTGCCCGGGTAGAAGGCGCTTCACGCCTGCATATTCTTTCTAAAATCTATGTCCCACTGTCACGCCCGATTTATGTGTCCTTTGCGATCGTGTCTGTCAGCTTTCATTGGAATGATTTCTTGTGGCCCCTAATTGTAACCAATTCGGAGGAGAATCGCTTATTAACTGTAGGCTTGGCGATGTTCGCAAAAGCCACGGAATCTGGTGCACAATGGTCTGATGTTTGTGCGGCTACATTGATTGTGTCGGCCCCCTTAATGATTGGGTTTTTATTGTTCCAGCGGCAAGTGATAGGTAGTTTTATGAGCTCTGGCATTAAAGGTTAGGAGGAGGCATTTATGAGGCTGGCGATTATCGGGGACTTACATTATCCGGACGAATTGTTAAACAACAAGGTTTTGATTAAAGAGGCACGAGATGCTTTTTATGAGCAATTTATGAATCTATTCTTGTCCATCCCAGCCGATTATCATATTTCTGTGGGAGATATGGTGCATGCGGGAGAATTTAGCGAATTTAACTATATCATGGGTAAGATTAAGGACAGCAAGCATTCCAGGCGTTTTCTACATGTTCTTGGTAATCATGATACGTACACTTATCCTAAGGAAGAAATCCTTTCAGTCACTCGGCAGCAGCGATATAGTGTTATTGAAGAGACGAATGCGATCATTATTTTGCTGGATACCGCACGGGAAAATCGTGACGATTGGAGCGGAACGCTTGATGATGAACAACTAGGATGGCTCAAAGCACAAATGAACCGGAAATCGGAAAAGCCTTTATTCGTCTTCGGTCATCATCCCTTGTATAATACGACGGCTAGATCAACTGAGCCAATGATGTCACTGGATCCCAGCTTGGATATTTGGCCGATATTGAAGCAATGGCAAGGTGTGGGTTTCTATTTCAACGGCCATAATCATGTACATTCTATCGTTAGAAAAGAAAACTGGCATTTCATTCAAACGGCCTCCATCCTGGATATCCCTGCTGCTCGAATCCTTACTGTGCTTGAAGATGAAATCAGGTTAGAAATGGTGAATCTGGCCAGTGAGCAATTGAATAAATGGTCTTCATTATTTACCTTCAGCATTTTTGATTATGAAAAATATCCGCAGGCTGAAGGGGAGACAAGAGATCAAGAACTAATCATCAATCGACTTCAAATGGATAGAAAGCAGGTGGACCAGCAATGAATCGTCAGCCAGTAAGATTAGCGATCGTAGGTGGGAATCGCGGAGCCAGTTTTATGAATGCACTATACTCGCTATCGGATCGGATACATCTGACCGCCACTTGTGACTTGAATGAGTGGGTGCTTAACCAATGGAAAGAGAAATTCCCGGAAATCCGAACGTATCGGGATTATCATGAAATGTTAAAAGATTCGGCAATAGATGCGGTGTTTATCTTAAGCCCCATGCATTTGCATGCCAGACAATCTATTGATGCTTTAAAAGCGGGTAAGCATGTCCTAAGCGAAGTGATTTCGATCCAATCTTTAGAGGAAGCTTGGGAGCTTATCGAAACTGTAGAACAAACTGGACTTAAATATATGATGTCTGAAAATTACTGCTTCTCGCGCTCAAATCTGACGATTAAACATATGGCGGATCAAGGCATGTTCGGTGAAATTACTTATCTGGAAGGCGGATATATCCATGATTTACGTCATTTGACTCATCATCCGGATGGTTCTCTGACTTGGCGGGGGCAATTACATCAGCAGTATAACGGGATCAATTATCCGACGCATTCTATAGGGCCAGTAGCACAATGGATTAACCTCAATAAGCCTGAGGGTGATCGATTTAAAAGCGTCTCATCTTTTGTATCCAAATCTAGATCCTTACAATATTATTTCGGAGAGCATTATGGAAAAGATCACCCAGCAGCACGGGAGGGATTCTGGCGGCAAGGGGATAGTGCGGTTGCGGTCATTCAAACGGAAAAGGGTGTACTGATTGAACTGCGTGTAGACTGGTCCTCCGTTAGACCGCATAATAAAACTCATTATTTGCTGCAAGGAACTGAGGGAGCGTATATTACGGGCCGCCATCAGTACGAAGAGGATTTGATCTGGTTCAAGAATCTCTCGCCCAAAAATATTGCGGATGGAGAGGAAATGTGGGAGCCTTTAAGCAGTTATCAACCGCTTTATGATCACCCAACATGGATGAAATGGGGCGAATATGCCGCTGGGACGAAACATGGCGGAGGCGATTTTATGGTGCTTGAGGAATTTATTTCTGCCATTCAGGAGGAACGAACCCCTTCAGTGGATGTATATGATGCCGTTACTTGGAGCTCAGTGTTTACATTGTCTATGGAATCTGTAGAGAATGGTGGGAAAGCAATAGCCTTTCCTGATTTTAGAACGAGAGTGAGGAATTGACGGTGGATCAGGCCCTTTCCAAACTTGTAATGAAAAAAGAAATGCTGTCCGACTTGCCTGTTTTTCACTGTCCTGCCGGATATCTAATTCGTCATTTCGAGCCGGATGATGAACGGAACTGGGAAGAGCTTATACGCCATTCTTTTACAAGGGAAGTTAAATTTGCTCATAAAATCAGTGATCATGTACCCTTGTATTCGGATCGCTTGTTGTTCATTTGCCGCGGGGATCAACCTGTAGCTACTGCTACGGCCTGGGAGTCGGGTAGTGAGGACAATAAGAACTGGTACTTGCATATGGTTGGAGTGCTTCCAGAATATTCTGGTAAAGGTCTCGGTTATGCTGTGAGTCTAGCTGTCTTGCACAAAATAAGAGATTCAGGGGGAACGGCGGCATGTTTAGAAACCGATGATTTCAGACTGCCCGCCATCCGCATTTATTTGAAATTAGGATTTCAGCCTGTGTACTTGGATGAAAGCCATCCTGGAAGATGGGAACGAATCCTGCAAAGGCTTTGAATTTGTTGATAATTAGGGGGGCTTCATGCCCCTTATTCATGTTGGAGCTTCAGAAGGGCCGCATCCAAAATTTAAGTTGTCGTTAAGAAGTATTCCTGCTATAGTCATACTGACTTATTAAATGTATTTAATAAGTCAGTATGACTATAGGTGGGAGAGCCATGGCAAGTGATAAAAGACTTCCTTCACAGCAACTCAAATCCGAAATTATTCGGAATATCCGAACAGCATTATTAGAATTAGGAAGGGCTACGAAGGCGGAGTTAAGTCAAAGATTACAATACAGTTTTCCAACGATCAGTAAATTTCTAATGCAGATGGAAGAGACTGGGGAAGTAACGATCATTGGCCTTGATGAGTCTAGTGGAGGAAGAAGGGCAATAAGATATGCCTATAATCCGAATTATCGATTAGGGATGGCTATTTTTTTGGAAAAAAATGAAACAAACTATACGATCTATAATTGCATTGGCGATGTTGTAAAAGAAGGAAATTTACCTAGTATTCTTGAGGAAGACGTTAGTACACTGGTCTCGCTTATCGAAGTTGAAAAAAAGGCCAATCCCAAGATTCAATCTGTGGCGATTGGTGTTCCAGGTGCGGTGAAACATGGGAAGATTTTTCTGATCCCGGGTTATGCGAAATATCAGAATCTAGATTTGAAAAGATGTATAGAAGATCGGCTCACTATCCCGACAATTGTGGAAAATGATATGAATGCCGCTGTAATCGGTTATATGGCGCAAAGAAATTTGAAGGAGAATATTTCTCTGATGTATCTGTATTTAGGGAAAAACGGACCTGGAGCTGGGATAGCGGTTAATGGTGAAATTGTTCGGGGAAAGACGTTTTTTTCAGGGGAAGTTCAATATATGCCCCAGTATGACAATAGAAATTTCATAGAAGCATTAACTGGAGATCAAGGTGGATCAAGCATGCAGTCGGATCATAAAGTAGATGCGATTAGTCGGTTAGTGGCTACTATGACCTCTATTTTGAATCCGCATTATATTATTTTTTGTGAGGATGAATTAGCTCCAGCTATGCTTAATCAAATCGCTGAGCGAACTGCTACATACGTTCCTAAGGAACATCTTCCGGAATTAGCGGTAAGTGACTTGAAGCGTGATTATCTGAATGGATTACAAAGTCTTGGATTAGGTTTATTAGTTTCACAACAAATAGATTAGAACCATTAAGGAGATAACGATGGCTACTTTTTTTCTTATTATTATTTATTTAGCATTTATTAGTTTAGGACTGCCAGATTCATTGCTTGGATCCGCATGGCCGGTAATGAGAATAGACTTAAATGCCTCATTAGGTACTGCTGGAATCCTTTCGATGGTTATTGCAGTAGGCACAATTGTCTCCAGTTTGATGAGTGGTACAATCCTTAAACGTTTTGGTACGGGAAAAGTGACCCTTGTAAGCTGTATTATGACGGCTATAGCTTTATTTGGTTTTGCATGGTCACCTTCGTTAGTATGGCTAATTGTTGCTGCGATTCCACTCGGTTTAGGTGCGGGATCTGTAGATGCCGGATTAAACAGTTATGTTGCTACGCACTATAAAGCCCATCATATGAGTTGGTTACATTGTTTCTGGGGAGTGGGCGCGACGCTGGGGCCGATTATTATGGGTTCTTTTATCTCTGGTGAAGGTCTATGGCGAAAAGGTTATCTTACGGTTGCTTATATTCAATTGAGCTTAGTTGTTATTCTCTTCGTTACGCTGCCTTTATGGGATAGAGTGGCTGGAAACAATAGCAACCCGGACGCTGATAGCGAACATGAGCTCAATCATCCGGAGCTAGAGCAAGCTGCAGAGAACACAAAACCTTGGAAACTAAGAGGAGTTAAACTTGCGATGTTAACCTTCTTATTTTATTCTGCCATCGAAACGAGTATGGGGTTATGGGGGAGTAGCTTTCTAGTAAATATCAAAGACATCCCTGCATCCACTGCAGCGACATGGGTGTCGGTATTTTATCTAGGGATTACCTTCGGCAGAATGGTGACGGGCTTCATTACGTTTAGAATGAGTAATAAACAGCTAATTCGATATGGCCAACTCATTGCTTTAATCGGTACAGTGCTGTTAGTATTACCACTTCCCACTATAGTTTCACTGGTAGGATTTATGATTATAGGTCTGGGGCTAGCCCCCATTTTTCCATGTATGCTACATGAAACTCCTGTACGTTTCGGGAAGAAGCATGCCCAGTCGATAATGGGCTTTCAGATGGCAACGGCTTATACCGGTACCACGCTGATCCCGCCTTTTATCGGCTTACTGGCCTCGAATTTCACGCTGGGTATTTTCCCTGCGATGATCGTTTTTTTCGCTATCGTTATGCTCTTATGTACAGAAAAGCTTAATAAATACTCAGCTAAAGTAAATGTAGGTTAAATTTGAAATGAATATATTACGGACTTACCCCTCATATATATAGATGTAGAAGGGGGGGACCGTAATGTGGTTGTTAATGGTTATAGGCGTTGGATGTCTCTCCGGTTTTATTTTGTTCAGAAAAAATATCTTGACCACTTATCACGAGCCTATTCATGGACCGGAGAAATTGTCCATCATCATACCTGCAAGGAATGAAGAATATAATTTGCGCTTTCTACTCGATTCACTTCAGTCTCAGACACTTACACCCTATGAAATTATTGTGGTGGATGACTTCTCGGAGGATCGGACCAAAGAAATTGCCGAAAGCTATGGGATTAAGGTTATTGCGAACAGCAGTCTCCCTGAGGGGTGGACGGGTAAGAGCTGGGCAGTATGGAATGGATATTTACAGGCCTCGGGCGATATTTTTGCTTTTCTGGATGCGGATATCCGATTAAAGCCTAACGCTCTGACCTCATTATTAAAAGCAAGGGAGCTATCGAAAGGTGTCATTTCGGTAGTTCCTTTTCATCATACAGAAAAGCTGTTTGAGAAGCTGGCCTTAATCATGAATATGCTGGGGATCTTCACGTTCACCTCGGTTTTTGAAAGGAATAACGCCAAAAAAGGGCTGTACGGCTCGTGTATTCTAGCATTAAGGCAGGATTATGAAAAAGTTAATGGTCATTATAGCATTAGATCTGAAGTGCTGGATGATTTATCTCTAGGAGAAAAGTTTATTGCGGCGGGTATTCCAATCACCAATTATATCGGGTATGGCTTAGTATCGTTTCGCATGTATCCGAAGGGAATCAAAAGTGAAATTGAAGGGTTCAGTAAAGGGGCTGTCTTAAGCACTTCAACGATAAGTCCGCGGACAATCATTCCAATCGCGCTTTGGGTGATCGGACTCATCATTTCAGAAACCGTGTTTATTTTTGCGAATACTTCATGGTTTATGCCTTTATTGATCGGTTATCTCCTTTATATGTTCCAGCTCTTTTATTTTATAAAATATGTAGGTGTATTTGGGATCATTATTCCTGTATTTCACGTGGTGGCAACTGTTTTCTTTATCTTAATCATGTTGTATTCGATTTATCAGGTTGTTTTTCTGAGGCATGTAAGCTGGAAAGGAAGGCATATCCAGGTGGGAGGCCATAGGGACTAATGATCATATTGTGGGTCGCGGGTTTATTTTTGTCGGGATCTCTTATGTTTTCCTATTGGCTTGGTCTAGCGCGTAAAAGGAACCTGAAAGACATTGGCGACGGTAATCCGGGGGCTTTGAATCTATGGAAGTCGTCAGGCTATAAATTCGGCATTTTGGGGATTATCTTGGATTTTTTAAAAGGGTATCTACCCCTTGTATGGGTAATGGGAAGTCATTATAGTCAGGGGTATTTCATTATTCCGTTAGCCTTAGCTCCCATTGCGGGTCATGCCTTCTCTCCCTTTCTTAAAGGAAAAGGAGGGAAGGCAATTGCCGTAACCTTTGGAGTATGGAGTGCATTGACAGGATTCAAAGCTTCTTTAGCGCTAGCGGTCATATTAGCAGTGCTGAAAATGCTCAGCAGTTGGTACAAGATAAGCAGATATTCACCTGTATCGGATGGTGTGCAAGTGGTTTGCGGAATGCTGCTTCTTTCCGTTTTTTTGTACATTAGTAATTGGTCTGCTCCTATCTTATTGGTATGGTTTGGGAGTTTTGTGATCCTTGTGTATACGCACAGGTTAGAATGGATTGTATGGATGAGGAAGTATTCATCAAGGAAACGAAAAGGAACATAATAAAGGCTTGGTATAAACGAGGGTGTCCCAGCAGCTTTCCGCATAGCTGTTGAGACACCCTTGTTTGGTGAAGCAGTAGCTTCGTCTTTCTAATAATAGTGTTCTAGGATTGAGGATTTACGCTAAAAGAAGGATTGTGGCAGTGGCAAGGACAACAATAAACGACTTATCAAAAGCTGATTGTGTGGCTTCAACGAGCGGGGATCCAACGGCAGTAGGCATATACTCTGCGGCTAGAAGAGCCTCGTCAAGGCTGTCGCGAACGATCGGCGGGACTGTTAGTCCATCAGGGAGAACTAATGATGCTGTATAAATGAATGACGAAAGACTGCCCAGAAGCGTAATACTTAGGGTGCTACCGAGTTCGAACGATACTCCCTCTTTAGATGCGGCCATGCCAGCTTTTTCGACGGGGACATTTAGTATGATTGAATTTGAAGCGGTAGTCCAACCCAAAGATAGTAAGTCCCATAACGAAGAGTTTTTTATGCCCAAGACGATCGCCTAGTGTGCCTAGACCGAGCAATAATCCTGCTATCGTTATTATTCCTACAAGCAGTTTTATACCTTCTTGAATGAAATCAAAGAATATATAAAAGATCAAAACACATTGCATTTTTTATCCATGCTTATGCAAAAACAGCGCAGTTGGTTGATGAACAAAGAAAGTTAGAGCGCGCATGCAGAGGCTTTTGCAAGAGCTATAGATAATACGAATACGAATTGTGCGCTCTGTGTTAATTGTGGAGAACCCTGGGTGGAGGAGTGTAATGAAGAGTGTTTTATTACGGTTAGACTCTCGAAGGAGATGGTTGTACATTTGCTGAACTACTTGAATAACAAATGATCAATTAGGGGAATATGTAAATTGACATAACACCAAATGGTGTTATAATAAAAATGAAACCAAAAGGTGTTATATTAAAATGAATTTTGGAGGCCGTTTATGCAAACTCAAGGACCACTACAAGACATTCGTCAAACAATTACACTCAATGCGCCAATTGAAAAAGTATGGAAATCCGTTTCCACTGCTGAAGGAATAGCTGCCTGGTGGATGC
The DNA here is from genome assembly GCF_924513355.1 of Paenibacillus pseudetheri. Classification (NCBI taxonomy): domain Bacteria; kingdom Bacillati; phylum Bacillota; class Bacilli; order Caryophanales; family Paenibacillaceae; genus Paenibacillus; species Paenibacillus pseudetheri. Next base: position 5,447 of record NZ_CAKMAB010000062.1, on the reverse strand, counting down.
CAAGTACATTCGAGCCAGTGGTAGGTCATGAGTTCATTCTACATGCTGGACAATTCGGGGATTCCCCTTGTAAAGTTACAGAGATTGATGAGCCGAACCGTGTTGGTTTTAATTGGGGGAAGGATTGGCATCTTGCTTTTGAACTGAAAGAAATTGATGGGAAGACGGAGTTCACCGTGATCCATTCGGGATGGGACCCTGAAAAGGTAACTGAATTTGGTCAACCGCATCCAATTGTTCGTGGCTTTATGAACGGCGGCTGGGAGAAAATCGTCCAAGAAAAACTTCCTGCTTATATCGAGGCTTAAGATGCCAGTCGCTGAATCTGGACATGATGTATTTCAAGCGATAGCAGATCCTACCCGTCGAAGTCTGCTAAAGCTGCTTGCTAATAAGGAAATGTCCATAGCATCCATCTCGGAATGCTATCCGATCAGCCGAACCGCTGTTAGCAAGCATTTACAAGTATTGTCCGATGCGCAACTTGTTAGCAGTCAGAAAGTCGGTCGGGAGACTCGGTACAAGCTTCAGCCAGAGCCTTTACTGGAGCTTCAAGATTGGCTTGCCTTTTTTGAACAATACTGGGCTAATAAATTGCTTGCGCTCAAAGAATATGTTGAGGCTGACTCAGACGAAAAGTGATAAACCGGGAAGCGTGGATCGCGCTGCCCGGTTTTTTTGTTTGTTTTCATAGAAAATAAATAAATGGATAAGTTTAACTCAGTATAAACCTTCGTTTAAATTCAGTTTATAAATGACGTTTATCATCACAATATAATCTGAAACGTTGGAGGAATTACAATGGTGCATGTACAGAACAAAATCATTTCACCAGACGATCATGAGTGGGCCGTCGAGGCGCGTGGATTGGTCAAAACTTTTGGTGACAATCGTGCGGTGGATGGGGTGGATTTAAACGTAAAAGCAGGTACGATCTATGGAGTTCTTGGCCCAAATGGAGCCGGAAAAACTACTGTCATTCGGATGCTGGCGACTTTACTTCGCCCTGATGCAGGTTCAGCGCGAATCTTCGGACATGATGTAATGAAGGAATCGCAGATAGTGCGGCAATTAATTGGTGTGACAGGACAATACGCCTCAGTCGATGAGTCACTTAGTGCTACGGAAAATTTAGTCATCTTCTCGCGTTTGTTAGGGTTAGGCCGTGCGGAGGCACGACAAAAAGCTACTGAACTGCTTGAAGAGTTTGGTTTGACTGAGGCGGCTAAGCGTCCACTAAGAAATTTCTCTGGTGGTATGCGTCGTCGTCTGGATCTGGCAGCTAGTCTCATTGCTCAGCCCCCGTTGATCTTCTTGGATGAACCAACTACAGGGCTTGACCCGCGTACACGCTCACAGATGTGGGATACGATTCGCCGGTTGGTGAATACAGGGTCAACAGTTCTTTTAACAACGCAGTACCTTGAAGAAGCAGATCAACTAGCAGACCGGGTGGCAGTTATTGACCGTGGGCAAGTCGTCGCTGAGGGCACTGTGGATGAGCTGAAGTCATCCGTGGGTACCACATCCTTACTATTGAAGGTCCGAGAGTTAAAGGATATCAAGCAAGCTCGTCAGCTTATAGAACATGTTCTGCATGTACAATCCAATGTGTCTTCCTTGGAGGAAGGGCAGATTTCTGCACCGATGGCGAACGCGGATCTAGTGACTGACCTACTTATTGCTCTTCGCGAAGCAGGCATTCCACTCTCAGAGGTGAGTGTGCAGAAACCAACACTTGATGAAGTATTCTTAACAATTACGGGTCAAGGTGTTACAGATGAAGCTTCAAATGCGTCTAGGCAGTCAAACAAGAAGGAGGCAGTAAGAGTATGAATACGAGAACTTCTGCAATAAACTCAGGAACTACAAGACATTTGAAAAACCATACGAGCCTCAGACAGAGTATACGAAATTCATTGACAATGGCGTATAGAGGTGTACTAAAAATTCGACGTACACCTGAGCAATTGTTCGACGTTACGCTTCAGCCTATTATTTTTACTCTGATGTTCACCTATATATTTGGTGGAGCCATCTCTGGTGACATTGCTAGCTATTTGCCTGTTATCATTCCTGGTATTCTCGTTCAGACCGTAATTACTACTTCGATCGTTACTGGAGTTCAATTACGTGAGGATATGGATAAAGGTGTGTTTGACCGGTTTAAATCACTGCCAATTGCAAGGATAGCTCCGTTAGCAGGTGCTCTATTAGCAGATACGATTCGGTATACGATAGCGACTGTGCTCACTTTCACGATGGGCTATATTATGGGATTACGGCCTGAGGGAGGGCTGGGGCATGTTGCTATCGCGGCACTTCTTGTTATTGTCTGTGCTTGGTCGATTAGCTGGATCTTTGCTTTCTTTGGTGTCATTGCAAGGACAGCCTCAAGTGTACAAGGGATCTCGATGATTGTGTTGTTCCCGCTTACGTTTCTATCTAACGCATTCGTACCTGTGGATACAATGCCTAGCTGGCTTCAATGGTTTGTTAAAGTCAATCCGATCTCACATTTGGTGTCCGCTGTCCGGCAGCTGACTAACAATGGAACCGTAGGCTGGGATTTCGTAATCTCTCTGATCGGAGCAGCTGTCATCGTGGCAATTTTTGCACCAATTACAGTCCGTGCTTATATGCGCCGAACATAATATGAAATGAAAAAACGGCAGAAATGCCGTTTTTTTGTATTAGCCGCAAAAAAACCACTTTTTTTTAAATATCGCTTCTAAAGAACGTATGAATTAAATTGGATACTGATCTATCATACAATGTTTTAGCAGTTTCCTCATTTTGAATATGTCCCCCCAAATGCAAATGAATGACGCCATGCAATGACGCCCACACCAGGTTCACAACAAGGAGGGGGTCCTTCTCGGCAATAATCCCTTGTTCGATGGCTTCTGTAATAAGTGCTATCACTTGTTGTAAAGCCGTAAAGATAGCATGTAAACTTTCCTCCTCCGGTTTGAATTCGCTAAAGGCCCCTCCGAACATAACCATATAATAGCTGGTATGATTCCGTGAGAAATCCCAATAAGCTTGTCCAAGATCGCGAAGATATAATTTTAGATTGTCTTGTTTTGGAACTGCTTGAAAGGCAGCAGCCAACAATTTACATCCTTGGAGAAAAAGCTCCTTCGCTAAACCTTCCTTGTTTCCAAACAAGTTATAAATGATTTTTGTGGGACATTCCATTTTTTCAGCAACCTTGCGAATGGTTACACCTTCGGGTCCAGATTCATGCATAATGGCCGCAGCGGCTTCGATAATGTTCAGTCTTAATATTTCTGCATGCTGTAGTTTTGCTTTTGGGTAGGTTGTAACGGATTGAGCATTTATAGAAGATATTTTGGACGATTTTTGCATGTAGTTTCACTTCCTTAGAACTTTACTTTAGCTTTTTTCAAATAGTTGTTACTTCTAAACCTTATTTTACTGATGTAGAAGAGAAATAGCCAATAATTAAATGTAGAACTTTATTTGACATCATAACCCCACTCGGATACAATGATTCATATTGAAACAGTGTTTCTAAATACTCATTAAAGGGAGAGATGATAACAATGATACCGATTCAAAATAAATGGACGTTGATTACAGGAGCTTCTTCGGGTATAGGCGAAGCGTTTGCTCGTGAATTTGCAGCCAAGGGAAGTCACTTGATATTAGTCGCACGTTCAGAAGATAAATTGATTGCTTTAGCGGAAAAATTAAAAAGAGAATATCGTATTCAAGCGGAGGTTTTAGTTGCTGATTTATCGCAAGAAGGTTCCCCTGACAGGCTCTATCAACAATGTGTGGAACGAGGTTTGAACGTTGATATTCTTATCAATAATGCAGGTTTTGCTACGTATGGGTTTTTTGAGCAACTTTCTGGTCCAAGACAACATGAAGAGGTGATGCTCAATGTTTTGGCTGTTGTAGATCTGACCCATTTGTTTTTGCCAGATATGTTAAAAAGAAAAAGCGGAGTGATTATAAACGTTGCTTCAACAGCAGCATTTCAACCTCTCCCTAATATGGCTGTATATGGAGCGACAAAAGCTTTTGTATTATCATTTACACAAGCGCTATGGGAGGAAAATCGAAAACGGGGCGTACAATTTCTTGCATTATGTCCGGGGTCTACGGAAACAGAATTTTTTAATGTTGTGGGAGCCGATGAAGCATCGGTAGGGAAGCGAGATACTCCGGAAAATGTAGTTCAAGTGGCTCTCCGATCGCTTCAGGCTAAAAAAGTATTTGCTGTACCAGGATTTGCAAACTATATTTCAGCTCAATTGTCACGTTTTTTCACACGTAAACAAATGCTTTATTTTGTTGGACGTATGCTCCGTACTAGACATTAATAAGTCAACATTTTGCTTCGATGAAGTAAACACAGTGGTTGTCGCTGAACTTTTTAAAAGTTAATTGCCTAGCTCCGAATTCTAACCCTACTTCTTCATGTCCTTCGATGGTAATATGATATAAAACTAGAATGATGCACATAGAAAGGGCGACAGTATGAGAAACTATCTAATTTTGGGGGCAAGTAAAGGTCTGGGAGATGCATTTGTGAAAGGTTTGCCTGAGTCTGGTGATCAAGTGTGGATCGTTTCCAGAAGCAGACCGGGCAGTCTGGATCTTAATGATGGCATACAGCGGAAATGGATTGCAGTCGATCTATCGCAGCCGGATGCCGCACAAGTCTTATCAAAGAGTATTCAAACAGAGAAGATTGATATTCTAGTTTATAACGTGGGTATTTGGGAGAAAGAAGGTTTTGAGTCCCACTATACTTTTGACAAGGATGAGACGAGTGACATTGCCAACATTATTAATGTGAATATAACTTCAACAATTACCTGCATACAGGCTGTACTGCCTAATCTTCGCCAATCGGAAGCAGGAAAAATTATTCTAATTGGTTCGACAGCAGGACTTGAACATACCAATAATGCCCAGGTATCATTTGTAGCTTCCAAGTTCGGTCTACGTGGCATTACTCATGCTTTGCGTGAGCATGTTCGTAAGGATGGTATTGCAGTTACTTGCGTGAATCCGGGTGAGCTGGCAGCAGAAATTCCTTATGAGGATGGCGCGGAAAAGGCGATTGCAGAATATAGCGGCACAAGAATTCCTGTTCAGGACATTGTCTCCATTGTGAAATGTATTGTTAACCTCTCTAGCGCTTCCTGTGTCAAAGAAATCTATATTCCAGCAATGGCAGATTTGAATGCATAATAAACCTTAAATGTCCCGCACAGAAATTAAAATAAGACGCTATTTATGGATTGAAGTGCTCCATGTCAAGTGGACAGTGTAAAAAACAAAAATAGTTAGTTTAGATACCTCAGCTCGTATTACCAGAGCTGAGGTATCTTCGTTATGCAGCACGTCGGTATTCGTTAGGTGACAAGCCATCCAAACATTCTACGTAGCGGTAATTATTATAGTAG
>NZ_CAKMAB010000061.1:19138-31055 GCF_924513355.1 Paenibacillus pseudetheri | reverse complement strand
AAACAACGATTTCCGAGTATGGTGTTGGGGATAGCGAGGCCGGTGCTAATCATTTGTATGCAGAAACAACATATACAAATTGGGGAAAGGTCAGTACCCAAACCAAACCATTAACGTCGGAGCAAATTAACAATTCAAATCTAAAGCAACACTATACGACTACGATAAGCTATGAACCGAAATATCAATTAGAGGAGTCTAGGTCTTGGTACCAGAATGAATCCGACCCGGCCCCATTAATTGAACGATACACCTATACCGACAAGGGAAGACTATCGACGGTAACGAACGACGCATTGGGTGAGCAAACCGTATATAGTTATGATAACCGCGATACCTTGGGTGGAATCTCCCAATGGACGGCTGAAAAGACGGCCAAAGGACAATTGGTGTCTAAAACCGTAACGATATACGGATCTGAGAATCGTTACGCCTACCCGACAGAACAACAACAATGGTTCAACATCGGGAAGTCTGATCAGAAAATCGTGAAAACCAAGATGAGCTACGATTTGGGAACGGGTTTGCTGAAAAGTCAAAGTGACGGCGACGATCACACTACGACGTATGAATATGATGCAGCTGGTCGACTAAAAAAAGAAGCGCATCCGGTTCGAACAAATAGTAATGGAGAAACCTTCAGAGAGGTTATCGATTACAATTATTATAATCAGACTTCATTAAACTTTGATTCGGAGAATGCAGGAATATATGCCTTAAAAGTGAATGCCATCAAGACGGTTACTCAACTATCTAATAACAGCCAGGTTCAAACCAATTCTGCTGTATATTATAACGGATTGGGTCTAGTCCTAATGGAAGAGCTTTATGACGATAACGTGGGTAAATGGGTCTTCACCCATTACCATTATGATGATCAGGGACGAGTGATTTATCAACAGGATACGCTAGGCAATGAGATTACGGCTAGTTACGATGCATGGGGAAGGCAAAGTCGTGCAACAGATGCCAATAACAATATATATGTAACTGACTATAACCTTAAACAGCGGAAGACAGAAAGTTATATGATTGCTGCTGATACCCAGGAACGATTAAATTATCTGGAGACTATGTATGATCCATGGGGCCAGCCACTAACCATGAAAACCTATAAAGATTGGCCAAGTCAATCACTGCCCCTCACGGAAAGTTATCGGTATGATATCAGTGGTAATGTGATCGGCTACACGGACCCAGCGAATCATCTGAACGATGCTGGGATTACAACATCGTATAGCTATGATGCACTGAATCGTCTCACCTCCGTCTACGATGCATTGAACCAGCGCACACGCTATACGTACGATGGGAATGGCCAACTAGCGAAAGTTACGGTGCAAGCTAAAGGTGGAACAGAGCAAATACTGAATACCAAGTACTATAACGAAGTTGGGTTATTGACGAGCAAGCTGGACGGGGCTTCTCAAAGTGAAAGCTTAACCTATAATGCATTAGGGCAATTAACCAGTAAAACCGATCGTAACGGTAGTGTCTTTAACTACAACTATGACGAAATTGGTGCGCTCAAATTAAGTGCGGTCAGTGGTAATATCAACAATGTACCTCAGACACAGAAAACTGAGGTGACATATAGCGATGGTTCGCCGAATTTGCAGACTACTAAAACCTTTCTTAATGGAACAATGAAGGCTGTGCAGAGCAGTCGCGTGAACAGTTTGAATCAGGTACGGAGTATGAGCGGTACGGTCTATCCATCTGGGGTAGCTGCCCACTCTGCCTATATACTGAACCATCGGGACGCGCTTGGTCGAATAACACAACTGAATGATAGTTACTTAGGCTTTTACGTAAACTACCAATACAACAAAACCAGATTGGACAAAGTACAGACGAACGGCAGTTCTGTATTGGACAGTGCATCAGGAGCCAATGTTCAATACGGTTATACTGCCAATAACCTAGTGAAGTTCATTACCTATCCGACTCTGACGGACGGAAGTGTGCTCCAGACAGCGTATACGTATAACAAAGCGCTGAACTGGGTCGAGAGCATTACGAACCAAAAGGGAAGTAGTGTACTTTCTAGATATGTGTACGGGTATGATAATAACGGAAATGTGATCTCGGTCAAGGAAACGAAAAAAGATGGAACGGAACAAACGACAACTTTTGCATATGATGCGTTGAATCGCTTAATAGCAACAGTACATCCGGGTGGAGGTCGTGATGCGTATACGTATGATGTGCGTGGAAACCGCTTGACGATGGAACAAAGTGTGAGTGATCCAGTAGCTTCTTTTGAGGATACTAGCTATAGTTATGACTTGTGGAATACGTTAACATCCGTAACGAAGAACGGAAGCGAGACGAGGTTCGAGTACTATGCTGACGGACTTCGTGCGATAAAGAGCAAAGGTAGCACGCATACGCAAGTAAACTATGATTTTAATGGACAGGTTATTACGGAAGAAAAGTTAAATGGTAATAATATCGTGCAGAAATCCACATATGTCCGAGGCGACCGAGTATTGGTGAAGAAAGATAAGACCGCTAGTAAAGATTACTATTATCTGTACAACGGTCACGGCGATGTAGTACAGATGGTAGATACGAGTGGTGCTGTAGTGAATAACTACGCTTACGATGTGTGGGGCAACATTACCAGCCAAAAAGAAGAAACGCCAAACCCATTCAAGTATACAGGGGAAGTGTATGATGAAGAGACAGGTCTTTACTATCTGCGGGCACGGTATTATGATCCGAGTATGGGGCGGTTTTTAAATGAGGATACGTATGAGGGGCAGATTGATAATCCGCTGAGTTTGAATTTGTATACGTATGTGCATAATAATCCGTTAATATATAACGATCCTACGGGTCATAAAGTAAATCAAATTGAGGTTAATACCTATCTTGACCTTGCAATTAAAGAGGGAAAACAATCGGAAGCTTGGTGGAAAATAAGAAGTATTCTAGGTGAAGAGGCACAATATTCATTAATGTCAGGTGTCGATAATAATTATTATAAATATCTGTACAATATGGCTACCGGTAATCACTATGAAGAAAGTACTCCTGAAAATATGGCTTGGGCTAGGGGACGATTACAAATAATATTCGAACAAAGTGCGTTTATACAAAGCGGTATGGAATCATTATTTATCGGACCTATAGGGGCTAGTAGCAAAGTTAAAAGCTTAATTAAAAATGAAGCTGGACTTGTAAAAGCGGCTCAGCAAATGGGTAAAAATCCTGCAATTCAAAAAGAAGCAGATGATCTTATCGCAAAATTTCTTAAAGGAAATATTAACCCGGGAATTGGAAGTAAAAGTTTGACTAGCGAGATTAATTACTTAAGAGGGAAGGAGGGAGCGAGAGTTTTTTATAGAATGAGTAATGGAGAAATGCAGATTTTAGCTAAAGCAAATAAAGCAAACGAACAAACAGTTATTAATATTTTGTATAAAGTATATGGAAAATAAGGAGGATATCATGAAGGTTGTGGAGATAGGTTATCCAACTCCTCTATCAAAAATCATTGATAAAGAGAATGATAACATTGATGTTTTTATTGAACTTGAAGATGGATCTAATATAACAGTAGTAGTAAGCACACCTTTAAATTTATTACAACAAATGAATAATGAGAATGTAAATTTTATATCAGCTTCTCAACCAGATATTATTGTTAGATCATTAACGGACGAGAATATTCGACAAGCTATTGACGATTATGCTAACGGTGATGCATTTTGGTTGAAGTTATTATATGTAGTATCTATTGAAAAAAAAGTAGTGGATATGAGTCGTGTTAATCATTTCCTAGAAGAAATTAATATGTTAAATAAAGAATTGCTGGAGTAACATAATTTCAGATAAGCCACGTGTGAGTAATACTCCATGTGGTTTTTTTCTTTTGAAATAGAGTTTGACATTCTGAGTATGGCGGCGTATAATAAACCATGTAAGGCATACTAAGTATGGCGGTGGATCAGATGATAGGATTACAATTTATAGCTGACACGTTTCACATGGAGTACAAAACGGTAGCAGAAGCAATAGGTGTTTCTAAGCAAACATTTCAAGACTGGATTAAAGAAAGACGGAAGATTCCACAACCACGTCTTGAACAACTGTCCAAGTTGTTTGGTATCGAGGATCAAACGTTGTTTCAGAAGGAGTTGTTTCCATCTGAAAAGTCGGAAATTCTGATGATTTACTTAACCAAAACAGATGAACATGAAGAAATTGAGCTTACTGGCGTTGATGATGAAGGATATGAATATACAACAACAGAGCACTATTCGCATAATAGGCAGCTCATTGAGTATATTCATGATGAGCAAAAAAAGGAACAGCTGATTGAACAGTTGGAAGTGTTAGTCAATAACGAAGAAAATGAAAATCTTAAACTGATTGAAGATGTGGTTACGATAATCCAAGAACAGAATCGTAATAAAGGTATAGTGTTGGAGTTGATCCTATATTATCTCGCCCATCGGGATAATGAATGGGGAATACATCCGAATTATGCAAAATATGAGCAAAAGCAATTTTTTGAGAAGTTAGACAAGCTATTTGAAGAAACAGGAATAAAACCTTAACGAGGTGGTGACCGCAATGAATAAGATTGATACGAGTTGAACAATAGCCCTATTTCAGCTGTTGGTTCCCGTTCTTATAACATCTCCAATCACATCCGAAATATTAGACTACTAGAAATGAAAGAAGGTTACTTATGTTTGACACTATCATATTAAAGGCAAGACCTATTCCTATTGATCCAGATACATTGAATCAATATAGCGCTAATTCAATTACGTTTTACAGTAAAGAAACAGGTGTATTGAACACAAGCTATAAGATATACGATGAAAAACTACCATTCATGAAATACATCGAAAGCAGTCAAACACTCACAGTACAAGTATCCATGCCAAAGTTTCTATACGGAGACAACGTTACTGTTCTCACAGAAGAAGATATTCCATTATTCTTTGAACGGTTGCAGGAAAGACTTCTCCATCTCTTTGATGTGCATGTTCCACACACTGACTGGACTTTAAGCCGATGTGATATTTGTTGCAATTTTCAGGTAGGTAAGAAGGTCAGTGCGTATGTAAGAATGCTCAGCAAGCAGCAACTTGCCTATAAGAATACTATTTCGTATAACCAAGATCAGACCGTGGAATATCGGAACAAAAGCAGCAGGATTATGTTTTATGACAAGCATAAGCAGACCCAGAAGGAAAAGGCATCGTCTGAGGTTATTGAACGTTCCAAAGGTATATTGCGACTGGAAGTCCGACCTAGTGACAATGATCTGAGAAAGTTTTCGCCAACGAGGAATGCAGTAGAATTACTCAAAAAAGCATTTTTTGAATACACGATAGAGAAGACACTTGAACAGATTGAGTATCCAGAGGAAGTCAGCGATATGGAGTTGCCTTGGCTCGTTGAAAACAAAGAGAGCCTATCTAAGATTGAAACTATTCTTGGATTCCAAGCATTGCAAAGCATGTTTGATGAACCCGTATTAAGGCAGCTTTATACATCGTCTACGTATGCCAATCGAAAGAACTTGGCAAAAAAAATAGCAATCCCCAACGGGAACTGCCTAAGTAGACTTGCAATAAATAGCTAAAACACACATCCTCAGCGATGGACACGTTATTTTGCCGATAACGATAAAAAGTCCAACATGCTGGATGAAATAAAATAACATAGTCTCTATTGTACTTGAAAATAAAGAGATTTCAACCCCTACCATCGAGAAAATGTTCACCATCACGATAGGAAAACACTGGGGGGTGGTTTACATCAAAAACCATGATTCTTGTTGAGGAATGGGGCGTAGCACATCCAGCGATCGACCCGATTAATATTACAACGCCTTATGTTTCCGTATCTTCAACAATCAATTCATGTATGGAGATTTCTAGCGCATCACATATGGCTTCCAGTGTTCGGACATACACTCTGTCCACTGAATCGGAACAGAGATGATTAATTGTTGCATAGCGAATGTTCATTTGCATAGAGAGTTGACGTTGAGAGATTCCTTTCTCAGCAAGTATTTCTTTTAAGCGAATCTTTAATTTCATAGGGAAATAATCCTCCACCGTAAAAACGTACTATTACCCGTACTATATCACATTGTGTCCAATCTAGCATTGATATATACGCTTAAAGGTACTATAATCACTATATACTCTTAAGGGTATATATGTAGAGTTACAGCAATTTTAATTCGTGTAACGCTAGGGGTAATAGGGGAGGTAAATCAATGAATGTCATAGGCTATATACGAGTTAGTACACAAGGGCAAGCAAGGGATGGTTATAGTCTCTCCTACCAGCAAGATGAGATTCAGTCATATTGTGAGCAGCAGGGATGGCATCTGGTTCACGTCTTTTCAGATGAGGGAATCAGTGGAGCAAAAGTAGACGAGGACGCCTTAGAGGTCGAACGTGAAGGCTTCCAAGATATGCTGACTTATGTATCAAGTCAAAAAGTAGATTACGTTGTTGTACTGAACACAAGCAGGTTATGGAGAAGTGATATTGTAAAAGTCCTTGTGCATCGTGAACTAAAGAAACGTAGTATCGACATTAGAAGTATAGAACAACCGACATATAGCATATTTAAGAAAGACCCGTCTGATTTTCTAATCAATGGACTAATGGAGTTGTTGGATGCTTACCAACGGTTAGAAATTGCTATGAAGCTGGGACGGGGACGGAATAGAAAAGCATCAGAAGGTAAGTTTGCAGGTGGAGGAATTCCTTTTGGTTACAAGGGAAAACGAGGGTCAAAGCAAATCGTCATTGACGAGGAGAAAGCATATATTGTTCAGCAATTATTCAACTATAAAAATCAATATCCCGCTTGGTCATTGTCGGCTTTAGCTGATAAGTTAAATGAAGAAGGATTCACCACGGAACAAGGAATGAAGTTTACTAAGGTACAGGTGAAACGAATCATTGATCGTAAAGCATTTTATCAAGGAAAGTATCGTTACGGACAGATAGAAGCAGATGGATTGCATCAAGCTATTATTTAGAACGCAAGTAAGGTAAATAAGAGATTGCTAACGTGTCTTTGCGGCAATGACCGCTCGAACTGAGGATGCAAACTTATTAACCGTTGTTGTTCACGCCACTTGATTGAGTGGTTACTAATGGGCTGGATACATACGAAGCAAGTGTCTGAGTAGTACTGGTTCTTGAACAAATGTAATTAAACTCATTAGTAACAATTCAAGCGCAGAAGGAGCGGAGAAGGATGATTGAGCAGCAGAATCTTATTTATGTGGGAGTAGACCTGCATAAGCAGCATCACACAGCCGTCATTATTGATTGCTGGAGCAAGAAGTTAGGGGAGCTTAAATTCGACAACAAGCCGTCTGCATTTCCCTTACTCGTCAAGGAATTAAAGAAGTATACCAAGAAGGGCTTGTCTGTTGTGTATGGACTGGAAGATGTAGGTGGTTACGGCAGAGGTTTAGCCGTCTATCTCAAAGACAGTCAATGTTGGGTGAAAGAGGTCAACGCTAAGCTAGCCAATGCAAGAAGACAGAGTCATGTGACGGTTCAGAAGTCGGATAGTTGGGATGCTGAGTGCGTAGCGAAGGTACTGAGAGATGAGCTAGAGCGGTTGCCTGATGCCAAACCAATTGACTTGTATTGGGCTATCAGTCAGCTTGTCACACAGCGGAAGTGGCTAGCCAAAAGCTTGACTGCAACGGTGAAGAAACTTCACCAGCAGATTAGTTATCCTTATCCAAGCTACAAGAAGTTCTTCTCGGAAGTCGATGGAAAGACTGCGTTGGCATTCTGGGAAGCCTATCCTTCTCCATACAGAATGAAAGACTTATCAGAGGAAGCGTTGGCTGAGTTCTTGCGTAGCCATAGCAACAATGGGCTTTCAAATAAGAAGGCAAATCAAATTTTATCCCTTATTGCTGCTGATGGTGATACGTATCGAGACTTTCAGGATTCACGTGATTCGGTCGTTGTCAGTCAGGTGAAGACGGCTGGTTTTCTCAAAAAGGAGATTGCTAGGGTTGAGGTCGAGATCGAGCAGTTAATGGGACAGCTTGGCTTTCAACTTGAATCCATGACGGGAATAGACGTGGTGACAGCGGCAGAACTAGTGTCAGAGATTGGCGATGTTCATCGTTTTTCTAATGCTGATAAGCTTGCTCGGTTTGCTGGTATTGCGCCAGTTATTGTCGGTTCAGGGAATAAGTCACGTAACTATAAGAGTAAGCAGGGAAACAGAGTATTGCACGATATATTCAAGAGTCTTGCTATCCGTCAGATATTGGTCACACGTACTAAGAAAGAGCCGAGGAATCCTTACTTTCATTCTTACTATGAGCAGAAGCAGACAGAAGGGAAAACGAAACAGCAAGCTATTATTTGCATCATGAGGAAGTTGGTAAATATTATCTACGCTATGATGAAAAAGAAATCAGCCTACATCATGCTAGATGCACCGATAAAGCAAGTGGGATGATATAATTGGTGGTAATTGGGAATGACATTCCATTTGCCACCTTATTTATTCTAAGCTCCGCTTTATAAACTAGGATACCTATGAAGGGCAGATTGATAATCCGCTGAGTCAGAATTTGTATACGTATGTGCATAATAATCCGTTGAGATACGCTGACCCGAGTGGACATTTTGCGAAGGATACTTATGACGTTCAAGAATTAAAACAATTGTTGAGCGAAGCGAGTTCTATCAGTAAAGACAGCAAATATTTTAACGCATACAAAACAAAAATAATGGAACGCTACGGCTTTGACAGTATCATGGATGAGAATCAATATAATTACTTGTATGGCTTATTAACAGGTACAAGTGCGTATACGAATAGTGCTGGCAGGTCTGATTGGGCGAGCGATCAGTTAGTGAATGCGTATTATGAATCACAAGAGGCGGCATATGTTATGATGTATGCTGCAGGTATGGCAGGTGGTCTAAGCGGCCGAGCGGGAGGTTCCAAAAAGTCTGGTTGTAACTGCTTTATAGCGGGGACAAAGGTTCAAACAGACGAAGGGGAGAAGAATATCGAAGACATTGAAGTCGGAGATAAGGTTCTTTCCAAGGATGAGAATAGCCCTGCTGGGGAATTGGCTTACAAGGAAGTAACGAACCTTTACCGTAACCAACGTGATGATATAATAAAATTACATGTTGGGGAGCAAGTCATCGAGACGACCGACAACCATCCGTTCTGGGTTGAAGGAAATGGGTGGGTCTTCGCTGATGAACTTCAAATAGGCGATAAACTTCAGAAGGCTGACGGAAGTAACCTGACTATTGATAAGGTTGAGTTCGTTAAGTTAGATGAACCTGTTACGGTTTACAACTTTACTGTTGCTGACTTCCACACATATTATATAACTAACTTAGGAATATGGGTTCATAACACTAAATGTTTTACAGGAGGTTACATTAATTCTGGAGATGCTCCTTCGCACGTTCAAAGTACGCTTACTTCTATAAAAAACAACGGTGGCAAGCCTCCTCAAGGTTATGTAGGAGGTCGTGAGTTTAAAAATTTGGGTAAAAATGGAGAAACCGTACTTCCGACAGGTGTTAAATACACTGAGTATGATGTGCAACCATACCAAAAAGGTGTAAACAGAGGAACAGAGAGATTAGTAATAGGTAGTGATGGAAGTGTTTATTACACAACCGACCATTATAAGACCTATGTTGAAATTAAATAAGTGGTAGGTGACGTCAATGATTACAAACATTCAAAATGTTCTCATAGGACAGCCTCAGTTCTATGTAACTCATTACAACATTTCGGAGTTTTGCAACTTCCAGTGGAAATTAAACCAAATGTCCGGTAAGAAAGTCGTTGCTAAGATGATAAGAGGTGGTAAGTGTACAACGATAAACGGTCTCTTTGATGAGTTTTCAGCCGTCTTTCAATTCCCGTATTATTTTGGTGACAATTGGGATGCATTTGATGAATGCTTAAATGATTTAGAATGGATAAAGGCTGATGCTTTTGTATTGTGCATATGCAATGCAGAGGACTTATTGCATCTAGTGAATGAAGACTTTAAGGTTTTTGCGAAGATTCTACTAAATACTGCGGAAGAGTGGGAGAATGGAAGGGATTTAGGTGCAATATCAACTCCTCCTACACCATTTAAGGTCGTTTTTCAGTGTGGAGAAGGCAAAGAAATGGATGTTATTACAACTTTCCATGCGTTGGGGATAGGTTTGGAAAAACTGTAAGGAATAAATGATGATACCTTGAGGGCTTTTATCCTCAAGGTTTTTCTTTTACCCCACCCTTTGCCGAATGAATCGGGCGGTACGTTTCGAAAGAACTTTGCTCTCATCAATCCTAATTTTGATGGCGGCGTTTGGAAACAGTCTTCGTCCTCTGTATTAGAATAGTCGCTTTATAAACTAGGATGCGCATGAGGGGCAGATTGTTAATCTGCTGAGTTTGAATCTATATACGTATGTGAGTAATAATCCGTTGATTTATTCCGATTCGACTGGACATAGGCAAGAATGGGGAACAGGAGGGATTGGCGGAAGTACTCCTAAACCGGGATTTTGGCAATATGAATGGAAAGCGGTGAAGGCGGCACGCACATTCATCATGGTTTTCTGCTATTGATTTTTGGACAGCAGGACTTTTAAGCGAGATCAAAGAATATGCTCGTATCTCTCAAGAAGACACGTGGTCAGTAAGTCATTTTGCTAGTGCTGCATTGCTGATGATGAATTTCTGGCCGGGGGAAAACTTGAGAAGGAATCAGCCGATCTAACAGCAACTATATGGGGGAGAATTACGGCTACTCAAAGTGTCCGTTAAGGAACTAACATACCAACTTCATTCGTTCTTGAAGACATCACTGTTAACGGGCATAAACTTTGGGTTCGCGGAAATGCCACGAAGCATATGGGAAAATATATGAAGGGGGAAAATACTTTCATGTTAAGCAATGACGCTCAAAAAAATTGATATAGTCAATGCTGGGGAGTTTTGAGTCGGCTATTAAAGGTTTAACAATTAAGGAAGGAAGGCACATGTATAATCTCGACGGATGGGAAATCGGAATAAATATTACGACGAAAGAATCAGTGGTATATCATGCAGTATTTAAGGGGAAATAAAAATGGCATTGAAGTTAATAGATATAAGTGATGACTTATTAAGAGGTACATCGCTTGAAATTGATATTATCAGTGAAGGATTTATTCTCGTCAAGGTAATATTTATTTCAAGTGAACCTGAAAAACTCTATTCAGGGCGGTGTAATTGGAGATATTATGGGGAAGCGGAACCTCTGACGTTCTATTTTCAAAAACGACTTGATGTTGGTTCAAAATCCAAAGTACTTGCTCGCTCTGAATTAACCTTTTTTGTGGATACATTTCATTCAGAGCAATCGATATTTAAGAAGAATTCAGTTGTGAGAAATATCGTCAATTATCGACAAAATTATTCGTGTTTATTTGGTATGTTAATATGATATATAAATCATTTTTTAAAAGGAGAAAATAGATGCCGAGAAATTTAAAAGTAACCCTTTTTATTTTATTTTTTTTCATTGTCTTTACGAATAAGTCTAATGCGCTCGAAGTTGTTGGGGACCAAAGAGAAATAAGATATTACTATGATGCATCCAACAGAATGGAATCTATGACATTCTGGAAATATGGTCAAAAATTTATGCAAAGCTACACCTATGACAGTAATGGTAATAATAAAAATGTTACAACTTTATGGTATAAAGATACTTTTGAAAGAACCTTCAGTCTCACGAATTTTTCATTCGGTTTTTTTAGTTATCCTGGTGTTATAACACAGGAGCCGTCCAAAGTAATTAGTGGAAAAAGTTCGGTACTTGGAGAATCTCCGGATACGGAGGAATGGTCAGAATTTCTACAGACGGATATAAGTA
>NZ_CAKMAB010000061.1:0-19038 GCF_924513355.1 Paenibacillus pseudetheri | reverse complement strand
GCCAGAAGTTCAGAAGCATATTTATTCGGAGATAAGGGCTTCACACAATGGACGGGAGAGGTCGGGAAAGTAACAAATAAGACTATAAGTATTACAACGGGAAATTTGTCTACGTATTATTTAATATGGGGTATTCATTTCGGTGGTTCAATATCGATAGATGATGTCGAACTCAAAAAAATATAATAGAATTTTACATAAAATATAAAATCTTAGTTTTTTATTATTCGATGTCTTTGAGATTAGGAGAGTTTCAATGTCGGAACGTATGGCTTAAATTATATAGGGGGAATAAAAATGAAAAAATTTCTGAAGTTTATAATTTTGGCTGTTTTAATACTAAGTATTCATTTTCATTTGCTCGATCAAAGAGCCAGCGCGGCTCCAGTAAAGACATCAAATTACCACAATTCAAATGGAAGACTAGTATATTCTTTTTCGAGTCAAGGAAACTACTACTTTTCATATGACCGAAACGGAAATACTCTAGGAAAAACGGCATTGAATAATATTGTGATTAGAACGGATGATCTTAATAACTGGGATCAAACGTATTATCACACCAATTCGTTATACTTGGATGAGAGTAATGCGGCGTATTTTGATAACGATCATTCACGGGCTGCGAGAACTATGCTTACTGATGATGAAATTGTGTGGAAGCAAACAGGTTTAAAAGTGTTTCAGGCGATCACCTATTCAAATAATAAAGGTAATTACTTTGATTACTTTACCTCTGTAAATGGAATGGATTGGGATAAAGCTCTTCCGACAGTTACTGTAGCTCAAGGCTCCGGGGGGTGGTCTAAACATTCCTATACCCTTGCGCCTTTGACGGGTGCCAATTATGTGAAGATACGCTGGAATAACAGAGAGGGAGAAATATGGTCACCTCAAATCAGTAAAGTAATTATGCATTATGAAGAGAATGTTGATACCCTTACAGATGAATTAAGTGATTTTAGCATGACGTACTCTCGAAGTGATAATCTATATTTTGACAGCAGTAATCCGTTAAACTTCAATAATGATTTTTCTAGGGTCATGCGAACATCTCTGACTTCAGAGGAGATCGTTTGGCGGAAAGATGGGATGGTAAGCTTTCAAGCCAGGACCTTCTTCTATCCGGAAAATATGTCTCATTTTAAAATTTATACGTCTTTTGATGGAGTGAACTGGAGATTGCGTGTACCGGATATTATAGAAGGTGAACAATATGAGGATTGGCCACAAATTATATATGCTTTAGACAATCTGGAAGACACGAATTTTGTGAAAATAGTATGGACTGGCTCCGAAGGGTATTTTTGGACTCCCCAAATTACTAAAGTCTTGATGAATTATAAAACAGGAATGAAATCAATGACAGACAACGTAAGTGATTGGAGTAGGTCGTTATCTCATACTGGTAATCTGTGGTTGGATAACAGCAATCTTTCATTTTTTGACAACGATACATCTAGGATAATGAGGACGCAATTCACAGATGAGGAAGTCATTTGGAAACATGATAAGATACGTAGCTTTCATTCTGTTGTGTACAAGGATGAAAGCGAAGGTGGTACTTTAGAGTTTTATATTTCAGCTAATGGAACTGAGTGGAGTAGGAAAATCCCTCAGGTTGTAAGACTTGGGAAGACAGCGGATTGGACCAAATACACCTATTCATTACATGATCTTTCCAATGTCAATTATCTAAAGATAAAGTGGAGTGGGAACAAGGAGAACTTGTGGTCACCACAAGTAAGCTCGGTTACGATAAACCATTTATGAGTTATTAGATATCCAAATGTGTAATCGTGGCATTATATCAAAAATCTAAAAAGTTTGATAATACCGGAGAAAACATGGAGGATTAAAATTCAGGGGGACACCTTAGGGTTAATTTAGGCGGTTGCAAGTTGCTGGTTGAACAAAGGGGTAAAAATAACCACATATGAGGCTCATTGTATTGAGTGTGAAATCCTGATGCGCACACTTACGTTCAATAAAAAAATCTTAAGGATGTTTCCTCGTATGATCCTATTGCAACGGATAAAGAAAGTAACGAAATCACTCTTACCGATATTCTCGACTCTGAATTTGATGATCTTATTAAAGAAATCAACTTCAAGATTTAGAAGATCAAGATTTACGGCAATCTCGACATTCTAGATGTTCGGGAAAAAGGGATTGTTATTGGACGTTTTTGTTTGGACAGAGAAGACATAGCTGTGAGTTTTGGATTGAGAAGGATATAAAGCTGTATCATGAGTTTTATAAGATGAAGCGGTAAGGATAGACAATAATTTAGATAATAATTAGAGATAAACGAAGGAGTATTTAAAAAGCGACTTGCCTACTTGGGGGATGCGCTTACAAGATTTAAAAGAGTATTAACTCGAAGTGTGAGATAACTGAGAGGATCTCAAACAGTGGCCCATTATAGGAGATATTAATTTGAGATGATTGGAGAAAACAATGAAAAATATTCTTGAAAATATTAAGTATTCAAAGTTGATAAAGAGTTCATTAGGATTAGTCTGTTTAATTATATTAGCTTGTACTGCTAAATCTTCTATTGCTTATAGCAACCCAGAGAATGCTATTAATTATAACTACGATTCTTCTGGTAGACTAACCTCTTTAAATACAAGAAGCGGTAGTGTTTCTTTCCATTATGATGCACAAGGCAATTTAATCTCTAAATCTAACGAGGGAAGTGTCAATGGATTCTACGAAATTAGAGATGTCTCATCTGCGATTGGAGCTTACGGTAATATACAAGGCAATGGAAACTGGTATTATCAGGAATGGAATGGAAAAGAATATACGAATTTAAAGTATAAGAATGGATATTGGGAAGGAAGTAGTCCGTATACAATAATAAATAAAGATATTCACCATCCAGCCGAAACCGATTCGGTGAGGACATGGATAGCGCCAAAGTCAGGACTCATTCGAATAACAGGTAATGTAGCCAAGGTTGATATAAACGGAGGAGACGGAGTAGTCGCTAAGGTATTAAAAAAGAATATTCAGTTATGGTCTCAAATTGTGGCCTACAACGATAGTACAGGTTATGAGGTAGGAATGACAGTCGCAGTTAATGCGGGGGATCCTATCTACTTTGTAATCAATAAAAATGGTGCTAATGCTAATGATAGTACAAGTTGGAAGCCGGTTATTACATATGTGGAATCTCAATCAGCTTATGAAGCTTACGGTAATATACAAGGCAATGGAAACTGGTATTATCAGGAATGGAATGAAAAAGAATATACGGATTTAAAGTATAAGAATGGATATTGGGAAGGAAGTAGTCCGTATACAATAATAAATAAAGATATTCACCATCCAGCCGAAACCGATTCGGTGAGGACATGGATAGCGCCAAAGTCAGGACTCATTCGAGTAACAGGTAATGTTGCCAAGTCTGATATAAATGGTGGTGACGGAGTAGTCGCTAAGGTATTGAAAAAGGATATTCAGTTATGGTCTCAAACAGTGGCCTATAACGACAGTACTGGTTATGAAGTAGGAGTGACAGTCGCTGTTAATGCAGGAGATCCAATCTACTTTGTAATCAATAAAAATGGTACTAACGCTTATGATAGTACAAGTTGGAAACCGATAATTGCATATATGGAATCTCAATCAGCTTATGAAGCTTACGGTAATATACAGGGCAATGGAAACTGGTATTACCAGCAATGGAGTGGAACAGAGTATTCAGATTTAAAGTATAAGAATGGTCAATGGGAAGGAAGTAGTCCCTATACACTTATATATAAAGATATCCAACATCCAGCCGAAGCTGACTCGGTAAGGAAATGGGTTGCACCAAAGTCAGGATTCATTCGAATAGCTGGGAATGTGGCCAAGAATAACACGGGCGGTGGAGACGGTGTGATCGTAAAGGTGTTGAAAAATAATACTCAATTATGGTCACAAAAATTGGAATACAATAACAACATAGGTTATGAAGTAGGTGTAACGGTAAAAGTTAATGCAGCAGATTCAATCTATTTTATCGTAAATAAAAATGGTACGAACGCTTATGACGGCACAAGTTGGAATCCGATTATTGCTTATTTAGAGAGGGATTAGGTGGAGGATATAATGAAAAAGTTCTTAGTGATACTTTCGATACTAGGAGTTTCACTTTGTTTTTCTACTCTTGCATATTCATATGAGAGCGAAATTAATATTAACGGAGGATTTGAGAGAGATCAAAATGGTAATAGTCTTCCTGACTTTTGGGAAACTGTATGGAGAAATGGAACCAGTGCAGGATCTTTTGCATCAATTCAGAGCTTCGATCCAGTGGAAGGCTCAAACCATTTTAGACTATACAGTGGCATAGGGGATTCTCAATCCTATGTATACGCTTTGTCAGATCCTATCAAAATTGTGAAAGGTGTAGCCTATAAAATAAACACTTCGATGAGATACACTCTTCCAACTGGTGATGCAAGAATAACCATTATTGAAATTGATAACAGTGGAAAAAATATCAATGAAACCCAGCGTGCTTTTTCAAATGGTGGCTGGAAATGGCACAACCATGATGTATCGATTTTTCCTAGAAATGAGACGAAATACATTCGGATTCGTTTAGAAGTGGGGGGCGAAGAAGGCGCTTACTTGGACATTGACAATGTTTTTTTGAATCCTATCGATATAAATGGGGATTATGAAAATGATTTTAATAAAAATGGTCTTCCTGATTTTTGGGAAACCACTTGGCGAAATGGAATAAGTAAAGAAGCGATTGCTTCGAAACAAGGTTTTGAACCTATTGATGGGAATTCCCAACTTCGGTTATATAACGGGCTCGGAGATTCTAATTCTTACATCTATGCTCTTTCGGATCGAATCCCTGTTAGTTATGGTAGTTCATATGATATTAGTGCCTTTATGAAATATACATTATCTACGGGACACGCAGAAATAACTATAATTGAAGTGGATGATAATGATAACACTATTACTGAAAGTAGCAGAAGCTTAAATGATGGGGGGTGGAAATGGCACTATCATTCGATTTTGATCACTCCTAAATGGCAAACAAAATATATAAGAATAAGGTTTGCAGTGGGGGGGGAAGAAAAAGCCTATCTAGATATAGATCATGTGGCCATTAACCCAGTGACAGTTCTAGAAAAATGGAAATCGGATATACCGAATCAAACTCGATATTTTTACGATTCAAATGGAAGACTGAGCTATATACTTTTACCTGACGGTCACATCATTATGCATAATTATAATAATAATGGTGCGCTGTTAAAGAGAGTAGTATTGTGAGTAGACGCAAAATCATTATTCTATAAAACCCACACAATGTCTTGGGACTCGTGTGGGTTTTGTTCTATAACAAACGATATTAAACACGATCTCATTATTTGAAACACCATTTTTACATACTCCCCTGATCACTCTCACACCGCAATTCACTCATTAAGTACAAATAATACATACCTTAGCATTTGAAGTTTTACTATTCGACTTCTCATCTGTTTTTTCGACAAATTACCACTCTTTAACAATTTTTTGTCTTGTCGTATGATTGAGATCAGTGTTTATTATTGTATATACATAACTTTACTTTAATGATGATTTTATAGAATATCTCACTGGAATTAGGATTCAATTAAGAGCTTATATAGAAAAGTAAAGTGAATCAGTGAGAACAAACAACAATAGAAAGGAGAAAAGAAAAATTGAGCTTTCTAAAAAAGGTTTCTTTATCATGCTTTACGGTTGTACTAATTTTCATATTTTGTGAGATTCTCAGAACTAATGATTTACTGCAGCCAGTAGTTTCACCAAATCTTGCAGGAGCCGCAGCCAGCAACGGTCTTAAAGGTGAATATTACAATAATATGGATCTGACAGGACTAACCCTCACACGAACGGATTCTAATGTAGATTTTAGCTGGGGGCTAGGATCACCAAATTCTTCCATCGGGGAGGATTCCTTCTCTGTTCGATGGACGGGTACCGTCAAACCGAAATACAGCCAGACCTATACTTTCTATATGGTTGCAGATGATGGGGTTCGTTTATGGGTCAATGGCCAATTGCTCATCGATAAATGGGTGACACAAGCTAGCGAGCTGACGAGTTTACCCATAACCTTAACTGCGGAGAAAAATTATGACATACGTATCGAGTATTTTGAAAATGGCGGAGGGGCAACGGCCATTCTACAATGGGCAAGCCCAAGTCAAAGCAAACAGGTCGTGCCACAAAGTCAGTTAAATCCGCCGGTAGAAGTCTCAGGTATAGGACTGAAGGGGGAATACTATGACAATATAAATCTGAGCGGACTTAAGCTAACACGTACGGATATTAATCTTAACTTTAATTGGGGGTTGAGCTCTCCAGCCCCTTCTCTTGGCGCGGATACATTTTCCGTGAGATGGACAGGAACGATCAAACCTAAATATAGTGAAACCTATACATATTATATGATTGCAGATGATGGTGTTCGGCTTTGGATAGATGGTCAATTACTAATCGACACATGGGTGACACAAGCCAGCGAGCTGAAGAGTCTACCGATTACATTGATGGCAGGACAGAATTATGATATCCGTATCGAATATTTTGAAAATGGCGGAGCAGCAACGGCTATCCTTCAGTGGTCGAGCCCCAGTCAAACCAAGCAAATTGTACCACAAACCCAGTTGTATCCACCTGCTGAAATTTCGGGCACAGGTCTGAAGGGTGAATATTATGACAATATGGATTTGACTGGACTAAAGCTAACACGAACCGATGCGGATCTTAATTATAATTGGGGTGCCGGATCTCCAGATGACTCCATTGGAACCGATACATTCTCAATCCGATGGACAGGAACACTTAAGCCTAAATACAGTGAAATTTATACCTTTTATTTAAATGCGGATGATGGAGTACGTCTATGGATAGATGGTAAACTTCTTCTTAATCGGTGGGAAAATCAGTCGGGTCAATTTGAAAGCAGCCCTATATCATTAATTGCAGACCAACAATACGATATTCAAATTGAGTATTTTGAAAATCTAGGCGACGCAGCCATTGGATTATTATGGACAAGTCCTAGTCAGACCAAACAATTCATACCGCAGAGTCAGTTGTATCTCCCTGCTAAATTAGCCGGTGTCGGCTTGATAGGTGAGTACTACGACAATATAGATTTGACAGACCTTAAACTCACTCGAACGGACCCTGCTATTCATTTTGGGTGGGGACTTGGCTCCCCAGATGCTAGCATAGACGGGGATACATTCTCAGCAAGATGGACGGGAACGATTCGCCCGATGTATAACGAAACGTATACCTTCTATTTTAATTCGGATGATGGGGCTCGACTTTGGGTGAATGGTCAATTGATCATAGACCAATGGGTCACCCAGGCAAGTGAACTGACCAGCCTTCCTATCTCATTAATAGCGGATCAAAACTATGACATTCGTATTGAGTATTTTGAAAATAGTGGAGGGGCAAACGCTATTTTATCCTGGTCTAGTGCTAGCCAGATAAAGCAGATCGTGCCTCAATCCAAGTTGTTCTTACCATACAAAACCTATACTCCTGTAGAATACCACTACAACGCAGGAGGACGAATAGAATACATTCGATATTCAGATGGGACTGTTGTTCATTACTACTATGATGCAAACGGTAACTTAATACGGAAGAACTTATAAGAGGGATAGAGGAGTACTATGCAGATGAAGATATTAAAAACAACAATGCTGTTATTGGGAGTGTTAGTAGTTTTTTTAGGATATGGAGATTTTATTCCGACTGCTTCTGCCCAGGACACAACGTATGCCAACTATATTATGGTGGATATAAGTAGCAATTCCAAACCACAAACCCTATATGTATACAATCAAGGCAGGCTAGAAAATGAAATTTATCCCGATAACTCAACCATTCAATATACATATGATAGGAATGGAAATCTGATAAAGAAGAGTAAAGGCTATTCGTCAACATCGCATGTATTTAGTAGCTCAGCGCTTTCCTATGATATCTATTTAAAGGGGGTTTCTGATAGTATCCAACAGGTGACTTTTCCGACATGGACTGAACAAGGTGGACAAGATGACTTGGAATGGATAGCGGGTGAGAGGCTTACTAATGGATTATGGAAAGGAACAGTTGTACTAGCTAAGCACGGAAAAGAAACAGGACAGTACAATACACATATCTACGCAGATGGCAAAGCAGTCAGCGGATTAACTGCCACGGTACAAAATAACATAAGAGTGATCTCACCTCAAGAAGTATCATTGGCGGATAGATATTATGAGATTTTTGTGGAAGGAATCGCGAGCAATGTTAGAGAAATTCGATTTCCTACGTGGACAGATTACAATTGGCAAGATGATCTGGTAAATCCATGGATAATCGGCGAAAAAGTAAATGAGACGACTTGGAAGATTCGAATCCCCTTTAGTAGTCATAATTATGAGACAGGTAGTTATATTACGCATATTTACGCTTTTGATAAATATGGAAACATGGAAATGCTAGGTGGCACGTCAGTTAATGTTAAGGGGGGGACAGGTGGTTCAAAGGAAACGGACATATCTGGAGTATCCTACGATGTATTTATTTATGGTGTAGATCCGCAAACGCAAAAAGTCCAGTTTCCAACGTGGACAGCGAATAAGGATCAGGATGATTTAGAGTGGATTGAAGGCATTAAGGTTGCAAATGGGGTGTGGAAGGGAACCGTAGTTTACTCAAACCATCATTCAGAAACTGGACGATATATTACTCATATTTATGCAGATGGGAAATATAGTGGAGCTTGGGTATTTGATGTGACGAATAATACAAGAATCACAGCTCCGAGTGTTGCATACATGAGCAGCAGTTTTTACGATATTACGATAGAAGGAGTTCCCTCTAGTGTTACAGATGTTCGATTTCCAACTTGGACGGTAAGTAATGGTCAAGACGATTTAGAGGATCCATGGATTAAGGGGGAACGTTTAAGTCCTACAAGTTGGCGAATTCGAATTCCTTTCTTTAAACATAACAACGAAACAGGAACATACGTCACCCATATTTATTCGTATGATGCTTATATGAACAGAATGATGATTGGTGATATTTCAGTAGAAGTAAAGAAGTGAGTGGAAGTAAAAGAGGAGATACAAAATTAATATTAATGCACCTGCACCTCAGAGATAGGAAGGTACATTGAAGAACAAATGAATCAAATAGGGAATGAACTATTATTTTTACAGATAAATAGTGGGGAATTTTTTCATAGGATGATAGAGAATATAGCTCAATTGTGAGGTAACCAAATAAATTCCTGGGGGAAACTAAGTTGAGAAAAATAAAGCTAGTGAGAAAAATATTAATGGTCATCATGTGTTTATTTCTGATCATTCCAAACATTTTGGAAGGAACTGCGAAAGCGAGTACAACCGTTAAAAGTACTTCTGATCAAACTTACATAAACAAAGCACAAGATTTACCTGCTCCATCACCTGCACCGTCAGATTTTTTGGATTTTTCAACGGATTCGGGACCACAGCCTACACCTACGATTCGTCCAGAGAATTCTGCGAGTAAATTATTCAAAGAAGAAGGTTGGCAGGACTCCATTCCTCCATTGCCGGATGAGAAGGCTACTGTGGAGGTAGCCACCTATGATCCGAAATTGTCTGAGGCTATTGTATCAATTAAAGTTAAAACGCTTGAGAAGCAAGGATTACTCAATCATTCGGTCTCTTCAGGTGGAACGGGTACAAATCAAAGAGTAGTATCACAAGATTTAATCGAATCTGAAATCGAAAAGCTGTTTTTGGCCGGAGCTTCCATTGAAGATGTCTATTGGATTAATTATCTGATGCAGGATTCACCGAATCAAACCTTACTTGAGCTATTAAAGTGGAAGCAAGAAGGAAAGCTAAGCTGGGAAGACATACAAGGGGAATTAGAAAATCAAGCTATCCAGAAGAAGAACCCATCTTCGGTTCAAAATTCTACCTACCAGGATGATCCGATTTTTCAACAATTTCCGAGCATAACCTCGCTAGTGTATGGAGAGGACCTTTTTTCTCCAGATAAATTGAAAATCGCGGCTTCAACGGTGACTGCTTTTGATATGAGGGTCGCTGGCATATTTGACGGACTAGTTGTTCGTGCTCAGCTTAATCAAACCAACAAACCTCAATTTGGAGATCGTAATACTACTGATGAAGTGATTGATCCTGTTTCCGGATCATTGACGTGGAAAGAGAATCAAATTCATTTACCCGGCCGAGATAGCCTAGATTTGGATATTGGGATTATGTACAGCTCCAATCAAGGACATTCTTTTGAAAGAGCATATAGTACTTCAGGTAATTATACTTACACAGATAGATATGACCATTATTTCAAGATGAATAGTTTAGGGGTAGGTTGGTCCTTTCAGTTTCCTTCGATCGAAAAAATTGGCGATTATCGTTATTATCATGACGGGAAAGGTGGGGTGTATGCCGCAATCACTTATCCAGAACAAAATATTGATGAATTTACAAATTACACACATCTCCTGAATTACAAACAAAAAAACATGCGTTTTGTCTATAACAATGAGTACCATGAATTTAATAACGGAGAGGAAGATTCCTGGTACTACGTTGAATTCGAGGATAAGAGACGAGAGTATTTTTCTTTTTATGGAGCACTTATCGGGATTGTAGACCGCTTTGGAAATACAATTAACTTTAAGCATCGGATAACAGATATTGATGGTATCCGATCTGTCCTTATCACTTCAATTACAGATACAGTGGGCCGTGAGATTACTTTTGAATATGAAGATAATCTTAATACACAAGAGATATTTAACGGTGAAAAT
Source organism: Paenibacillus pseudetheri (assembly GCF_924513355.1). NCBI lineage: Bacteria > Bacillati > Bacillota > Bacilli > Caryophanales > Paenibacillaceae > Paenibacillus > Paenibacillus pseudetheri. The sequence goes on along the minus strand of NZ_CAKMAB010000061.1, from coordinate 8,189 downwards.
GTGACAATTCGAGTTAAGCAAAATGGAACTGAAGTCCAAAAGGTCATCTTGACTAAAGGTAGAAAACTTGTGCAAGTGAATGAACTCCAAGTCTATTTGCCTGTACTATGGTCTGTTACAGATCAGAATGGGGACAAAACCTACTTCGACTATGAGGAAGGAACTGCATTTTATCAAACATGGAGTGATTATCCGGGTGCAAGAAATCAAAACTATCATACGTTGCTAAAAGAAGTTATATATCCTAAATCAAAAATAGAGTATACGTATGAACGGGTTTCCAGAAATATAGGTGAAGATCAAACCCTTCATCAATTTCGACTCTTATCAAGGGTGGATAGAACAGGTCCAAAAAAATATAATTGGCTTCAGTATACGTATACAGGTGACTATACTGGATTTCCGACGTATTATCCGCCTTATCTACAGCAAAATAATCGCTATAGCAGCACGGTTACTTTAAAAAGCGATACGGCGGCCAACAACTTTAAAATCACCCGGAATTTTGATGGTAAAGGAAAATTGCTATCTACCGACACGCAAGCAGCTAATGGGGAGCGCAAGGTCGTTACGAATACAGCATTTGATGGTCTCTTCGAGCTTTTCCCCACGAAAACAACGATTTCCGAGTATGGTGTTGGGGATAGCGAGGCCGGTGCTAATCATTTGTATGCAGAAACAACATATACAAATTGGGGAAAGGTCAGTACCCAAACCAAACCATTAACGTCGGAACAAATTAACAATTCAAATCTAAAGCAACACTATACGACTACGATAAGCTATGAACCGAAATATCAATTAGAGGAGTCTAGGTCTTGGTACCAGAATGAATCCGATCCGGCCCCATCAATTGAACGATACACCTATACCGACAAGGGAAGACTATCGACGGTAACGAACGACGCATTGGGTGAGCAAACCATATATAGTTATGATAACCGCGATACCTTGGGCGGAATCTCCCAATGGACGGCTGAAAAGACGGCAAAAGGACAATTGGTGTCTAAAACCGTATCGATATACGGATCTAAGAATCATTATGCTTACCCGACAGAACAACAGCAGTGGTTCAACATCGGGAAGTCTGACCAGAAAATTGTGAAGACCAAGATGAGCTACGATTTGGGAACGGGTTTGCTGAAAAGTAAAAGTGATGGCAACGATCAGACTACGACGTATGAATATGATGCAGCAGGTCGTCTAAAAAAAGAAACACATCCGATTCGAACAAATAGCAATGGAGAAACCTCGAGAGAGGTTATCGATTACAATTATTATAATCAGACTTCCTCAAACTTTGATTCGGAGAATGCAGGAACGTATACCTTAAAAGTGAATACCATCAAAACCGTTACTCAGCTCTCTAATAACAGCAAGGTTCAAACCAATTCTGCTGTATATTATAACGGATTGGGTCTAGCCCTAATGGATGAGCTTTATGACGATAACGTGGGCAAATGGGTCTTCACCCATTACCATTATGATGATCAGGGACGACCGACCTATCAAAAGGATACGCTAGGCAATGAGATTACGGCTAGTTACGATGCATGGGGAAGGCAGAACCGTGCAACAGATGCTAATAACAATCTATATGTAACGGATCATAATCTTAAACAGCGCAAGACAGAAAGTTACATGGTTGCTGCCGATACTCAAGAACGATTGAATTACTTGGAAACTATTTATGATCCATGGGGCCAGCCAATTAATATGAAGACCTATAAAGACTGGCCGAGTCAATCACAGCCTTTAACGGAAAGTTATCGGTACGATATTAATGGTAACGTGATTGGCTACACGGATCCTGCGAATCATCTGAACGAAGCGGGTGTCACAACATCGTATAGCTACGATGCACTGAATCGTCTCACCTCCGTCTACGATGCATTGAACCAGCGCACACGCTATATGTACGATGGGAATGGCCAGTTAGCGAAAGTTACGGTGCAAGCTAAAGGTGAAACAGAGCAAACACTGAATACCAAGTACTATAACGAAGTTGGGTTATTGACGAGTAAGTTGGACGGGGCTTCTCAAAGTGAAAGTTTATCCTATAATGCATTAGGGCAACTAACCAGCAAAACCGATCGTAACGGCAGTGTGTTCGGATACAACTATGACGAAATTGGTGGGCTCAAATCAAGTACGGTCAGTGGTAATATCAACAATGTACCTCAGACACAGAAAACTGAAGTGATACATAGCGATGGCTCGCCGAATTTGCAGACTACTAAAACCTATCTCAATGGAACTATGAAGGCTGTGCAGAGCAGTCGCGTGAACAGTTTGAATCAGGTACGGAGTATGAGCGGTACGGTCTATCCATCTGGGGTAGCTGCCCACTCTGCTTATATACTGAACCAGCGGGACGCGCTTGGTCGAATGACACAACTGAATGATAGCTACTTAGGCTTTTATGTAAACTACCAATACAACAAAACCAGATTGGACAAAGTGCAGATAAACGGAAGTTCTGTAGTGGACAGTGCATCAGCAGCCAATGTTCAATACGGTTATACTGCCAATAACCTAGTGAAGTTCATTACCTATCCGACTCTGACGGACGGCAGTGTGCTCCAGACAGCGTATACGTATAACAAAGCGCTGAACTGGGTCGAGAGCATTACGAACCAAAAGGGAAGTAGTGTACTTTCTAGATATGTATACGGGTATGATAATAACGGAAATGTGATCTCGGTCAAGGAAACGAAAAAAGATGGAACGGAACAAACGACAACTTTTGCGTATGATGCGTTGAATCGCTTAATAGCAACAGTACATCCGGGTGGGGGGCGTGATACGTATACGTATGATGTACGTGGTAACCGCTTGACGATGGAACAAAGTGTGAGTGATCCAGTAGCTTCTTTTGAGGATACTAGCTATAGTTATGACTTGTGGAATACGTTAACATCCGTAACGAAGAACAGAAGCGAGACGAGGTTCGAGTACTATGCTGACGGACTTCGTGCGGTAAAGAGCAAAGGTAGCACGCATACGCAAGTAAACTATGATTTTAATGGACAGGTTATTACGGAAGAAAAGTTAAATGGGAATAATATCGTGCAGAAATCCACGTATGTCCGAGGCGACCGAGTACTGGTGAAGAAAGACAAGACCGCTAGTAAAGATTACTATTATCTGTACAATGGTCACGGCGATGTAGTACAGATGGTAGATACGAGTGGTGCTATAGTGAATAGCTACGCCTACGATGTGTGGGGCAACATTACCAGCCAAAAAGAAGAAACGCCAAACCCATTCAAGTACACAGGGGAAGTGTATGATGAAGAGACTGGTTTTTATTATCTGCGTGCACGATATTATGATCCGAGTATGGGGCGGTTTTTAAATGAGGATACGTATGAGGGGCAGATTGATAATCCGCTGAGTCAGAATTTGTATACGTATGTGCATAATAATCCGTTGAGATATACTGACCCGAGCGGACATTTTGCAAAGGATACTTATGACGTTCAAGAATTAAAACAATTGCTGAGCGAAGCGAGTTCTATCAGTAAAGACAGTAAATATTTTAACGCATACAAAACAAAAATAATGGAACGCTACGGCTTTGACAGTATCATGGATGAGAATCAATATAATTACTTGTATGGCTTATTAACAGGGACAAGTGCGTATACGAATAGTGCTGGCAGGTCTGATTGGGCGAGCGATCAGTTAGTGAATGCGTATTATGAATCACAAGAGGCGGCATATGTTATGATGTATGCTGCAGGCATGGCAGGTGGTCTAAGCGGCCGAGCGGGAGGTTCCAAAAAGTCTGGTTGTAACTGCTTTATAGCGGGGACAAAGGTTCAAACAGACGAAGGGGAGAAGAATATCGAAGACATTGAAGTCGGAGATAAGGTTCTTTCCAAGGATGAGAATAACTCGGATGGAGAATTGGCTTACAAAGAAGTAACAGGTTTATACCGTAACCAACGTGATGATATTATTAAGTTGTACGTTGGGGAGCAAATCATCGAGACGACAAATAACCATCCGTTCTGGGTAGAGGAGAAAGGCTGGGTCTTCGCGGATGAGCTTCAGGCACGTGACAAACTCCAAAAGGCTGACGGAAGCAATCTGACAATTGATAAGGTTGAGTTTATTAAACTTGAAGAGAATGTCACGGTTTACAATTTTACGGTTGCAGACTATCATACCTATTATGTAACGGATATCGGAATTTGGGTGCATAATACGAATTGTAATTTGACGAGAGTTTGGGACTTAGAGGGGACAGGGGATGCAATCACTAAATCCCAACTCAAAAAGTTAACTGAAGGTATGAAGAAAAACGGATGGACTGGCGACCCTGTTGAGATATTTGAAATCAATGGCAAGAAACTCATCGTGGACGGCCATCATAGAGTGCGAGCAGCTAAACAAGCAGGAATAGAAAATATACCAACAAGAACTTTAACAGAACAGGAAATAAATGCACGCGGAATTACGAGGAAGCAACTTTTGGATGGTTATTACTATGGAAATTAGGAATGGTGATTGGCTTGGGATTGGAGTGCTATAACTTACTTTTAGTACCAACAGGCAATGAAATTATGTTTGACGATGAGCTCTTGGTAGTCAACGGGACGAACAAGTTAAACTTCGGAGAGGTTAGCTCCTTAATCGCTTCGTTCCCATTTGTTAACTCCTACACTCCAAAAGATATGTCACAAGGCAGTGATCCTGAATGTTATTTCGTTTTCGCTGATGGCTCTTGCATAATTGAGATAGAAATCAATGCAGGATCAATTGAAGCAAATAGAGTTGTTGAAGAAATATCAATTCGATTCGCCGTCACGAATCCAATAGACACATTCCAAAAAGCACTACAAATATGTGAAGATGTCTCTATCAAGCTCAATATGCAAATTATAGACATGAGGTTGAAAGCAGTTATTGATTTGGCGAATGATTTGGTATTAGCAAAAAGCAAGAAAGCGTTTGAAGAAAAAAGAGTAAGATTTTATAAGATGTATAACTTGCCAATAGACACTTGGGCAAAGCCTATGCATTGTGGAAAAGCATTGTTTGATGAATTGAGGAATCAGTAAACTCAATGACCTTGGAGGCAATCTCCTAGGTCTTTTTTTATGTGCGCCCAGCATGGGCGCTATCTATAGGGTTGAAGTCCCGAATGGCGAAGGCAGTAGTAGCCATTAGCTTAAAGAAAGGGTGTCCACCGCAGGTGGAATTTAAAGGAAGCCAGCGGCAAATCTCCGGTCTGAGGAACATGAACTTCATATAAGGCTAACGTAGGCTGGATGAGGTTGCATAACAAATCAAAGTCCATACTACCAAAGGCGTACGAGAGTAAATGGAGCAGATAGATGGAGAGAAAGATAGCGTTCTTACCTGGGGAGATCTGTGCGGAAGGCGAAGTCACTTCGTAGACCTGCTTGAGAAAGTAGACTGAACGCACAGGAGTCAGCAGAAGCCATAGTACGCAAGCTGTTGCAACAGCTGCGGAAGGGCTGAACATGGAATAGGTATTTGTACATCCAGGTGTTCAAGATGGGTAATGAAAGCAGAAAAATATTGTGTTAACAGAAGATATAGATACGGAAGACCTTATCAAAGGAATTGAAAAATATACGGATATCATTGATGATGATTCATTTTTTGATGAGAATTTCCCTAAAATGGAAGAAGCATGAATAAGCCTCATTGAATAACTTTACGTGGAGAAGTGGGGACGATAGGCTGATGCCAGGCGACTCACTTGTGGTTCGCCGCTATTCGCAAGTAATCGTGCCCTTAGAGGCTCCGCGTCAAGTGGACATACTAAAGATGGTTTATCTTTCTAGATACATTAGAAACTTCTCGTCCCAAAAAGAGGAATTTTATAAAAATAGTAAAATTGTATAAAGTACAATAACAAATAGGAGTTGCTTCAATGCCACCATATTTTTCAGTACATTATTCTTTTCCGTTTTCAACGTACAATGAAAGTTTTGTCAGTGAGATTTACAACATAATATTTAGCCAATTTCCATTTAAGTCGGGTTATTCGATGTCAGAGAAAAACACGCTAGAAGAGATAATAAAATGGAATACATCTAAACTTGCAAAGAAATTCAAGCTGGGATTTGACCAGCATGTAAAGCATGACTATAAACAAATTCTTCTTGAGTCGGATTTGTTCAGACATCTTCGTTTATATTGGATGTACGAATCAAACGAAATTGTCTTGCATTTGATTCTTCCTGAAGATGACATCTTCGTAGATGATAAATATTTGAAGTACGATAGTACGAAGTTAGTGCCTCTACTTAATATTTCTGAAAAGATATGGAACTCTTTTGAAGTAAACACAATTCAGACCTATCATGAATTAGGGGCTCCGACAAGTTATAAGGAAGTCCTAGACGCTGAGCAACCATCGTCAGAACCATTCAGCATTGTTTCAAATGAGGCGTTAAGTCGAATCAAGAATGTGCTGAATGACAAATTCTTAGTTAAGGAATTGAATCGTGGTTCTCTAATAATTCAGAAGGAAATTGGCGTTCAATTTTAATTGAGGTGGTTTAGAATGAACAACGAGGAAAGGCTAATTGCTGAAGAGACACTCCACCACTTATTTGTGGGTTCGAGTGTTGATGGGATACAATTTGGATTATCTCCCGCGACAACAAAAATTTACTTTACTCATTATGACAGGAATAGCGATGAAGATTTTGTTTATTTGAATGTTGAATCTAAATGGTCAATTTACCCAAACACTACGGGTTCATTTCCGGATTCAGAACTCGAAATGATAGATATGACTGAAGAAGAGGAATACTGGAATTTATACAAAATAAGACGTCAGAAAGTAACTCAAATAAGAATTGGTGAAATATCTCCACATTTATTCATCACATTGAAATCCGGTTTGATTCTTTTTATTAACGGGTTTCATGAAAAGTATGAGTGTTGGCAATCAGGAGTTCTTTTTGATAATTTATGGTTAGTAGTTGCATGCCCGGGAGACGGAATAGCCACTTGGACTCCAACGAAAAAATAGATAACTAAGGTGAATACTCCTGCATCTATTTTGATGTTATCAATAATGCTTAGTCCACACATGTGGAGTATGGAAACAATGCTGAATCATAATATGAGAACAAAATTCGTCACCAAGGCTTAAATTCTTATAATCTAGATCTGTGCTTATTTACTTGTGTTAAGTTATTAGTGGGGATTTCAAAATCGATTTCTCAAGTCGGAATTTTTAATATAAACCCTGTTACTATGAGTAGGGGATTATAAAGGTGAAAAAACGGAATGACTGGTTATCTAAAGCAGCAGTTCCGTTTTTATTTGCTTTGCTGGACCTTAGTTATGTAGAAAAAAGTTGAGTTCGTTGAGTGGTTACTGATTCCAATCGCCGTCTCGTTTATCATTCTCAGTGAATCTGGTGGAGCGATTATCTCTTACATGGGATGTAGTACGATCAAAATGACATCACATCGTGTCCATAACCTCAAGAAATTCGATAATACCGGAGAAGACATGGAGGATTTAATCTCCATCGGTACAATCGGCTTGATTAAAGCCATCGAGAGTTATCGACCGAACAAAGGCACAAAGCTAGCCACTTTTGCTGCCCGTTGTATTGAAAACGAAATCCTGATGCACCTTAGATCTTTGAAGAAAACACGTAAAGATGTATCTCTCCACGATCCGATTGGGACAGACAAGGAAGGTAATGAAATTACACTTATCGATATCCTCGGGTCTGAGGCTGATGATGTCATTAAAGAAGTCGATCTGAAGATCGAGAAGAGCAAGATATATCGTAATCTTGATATTTTAGATGACCGGGAAAAGGAAGTCGTGGTTGGGCGGTTTGGATTGGATACAGGCGGGGAAGAGCGGACGCAGCGGGAGATTGCTAAGGAGCTGGGGATCTCGCGGAGTTATGTGTCGCGGATTGAGAAGAGGGCGCTCATGAAGTTGTATCATGAGTTTTATAAGGTGAAGCGGTGAGGTCACAATTCAAAAGTAGTAACTAAAATCATAAGAATCTTTAGAAAGCAACTCATCTGCGGATGAGTTGCTTTTTATCTTTGTACGCCCAGCATGGGCGTCATCTTTAGGGTGAAAGTCCCGAACGGGGGCTGGCGAGCGCCTACCGTTAGCCAAGGGCAAGGGTGTCCACCGTGAGGTGGAATCTGAAGGAAGCCGGAGGC
>NZ_CAKMAB010000060.1:0-32115 GCF_924513355.1 Paenibacillus pseudetheri | reverse complement strand
GATCCACCTGGATCGCTTGGAGAAGCAGGGGTAATCCCCCTATTTTCCCGATTTTATAGCTACCTAAACATGAAAAGAAACCCAAGATCTTAAAATGACCTGGGTTTCTCGACACTCTGAGCTGCCAATTGGCAGTTTTTTTTACATAATGGAGCTTAATGTCACTCGGGATTTTGTTACTAATGTCAGCACTGTAGTTTGCGCTTGTCTATCTAGAAAACAGTAAAGATTAATATATAAGCATTTATTACCAATCATTTACTTTGGGCTATGATACTATGAAATATAGAAGGTGAAGTAGCAGCGAGGAGGAATTGTACATGCAATTAATGGGATGGTCTGAGGATGAAATATCGTATGAGCTAAGTAATGATTATTCAATTCGTAAGGCTGGATCGGAAGAGTGGGGAGTGTATTGCTCCATTTATTATAATATTCAATATATTGGCTTTTTTAGAGAAGATGGGTTCAATTCTGCCCAAAAGAATGCTTTTTGGATCTATAAAGGGGAGTCGAAAATAGGTGGAGTAAGGATGTCACCTAATCGGATCTATCATTTGTTTGTTATTCCACCGTTTAACGATACATTTGTGGTACTTAAACTTCTAAAAAAGCTTTTGATATATTGGTCTGACCGAACGGAGCCTATAAAAACCTTCGAGGTTCTACCGGATCAAGTTCATTTATTTGCACGGGCAGGATTTTGGCCTGATGAGTTCAGATGTCGCTGGATGCAGCGTCCTACAGATCATTTCGAGGTGGAATGGAACGAAGAATTTAGAATTGAAAGTCCACAGATCGAAGAGGATGGAAAAGGAGTTAAACGCTTTATTCTTGAAGATCAGATCGCCGAATGCAGCTACGCTAGCTTTGCCGGAAGTCTCGAAGCGACTAGAAGAAAGCAATTCTCCTATGAAGATTTTATTCCAAGTGAAGAACCGAATTATACGAATGAAGCATTACTTACCGCGTCAACGCTTGTGTATGATAGGAAATCGGGACAGTTAATTGCGAATTGTCTCTTGGGCTTACAAGGAGATTACGCAGCAGTTTATAGTATTGGTGTAATGCCCGGTTATAGAGGCAAAGGGATAGCGACACTGATGTTAAAAAGAGGACTAAGTCTTCTTAAAGATAAGTATCCTTTCCTTAGATTATATGTCATGGAAGGTAATGATGCGGAGTCTGTTTATATCAATCTAGGATTTGTTCCAGGAGTACAAGAGATACAGAGTATGTATATTCCTGCAATGGATTAGCGAACAAATCACAATGGATACTTAGACACTTGCCTAGAACTTAAAATGTGTTTTCTTAATAGAATGTTGTGAAGTCCATGTTTATAGGGAGGTTCACAACAGATGGTAAAGAAAAAAGCTACTCTACAGAAGAAAACATTATATTCTCAAAGTGCGCAGAGACATGTACATGAATTTGAAGGTAGTACGAAATTGGCTGAAGAAGGTGCAGATCGACATAACCATCGCTTTGCAGGTGTTACTGGGCAGGCGATTAGAGTAGGGAATAGTCATATTCATGAAATTGATCTTAGTAGAACTGATTTCGTTAACCATTTTCATAATCTTAAAAAGATAAGAACAGGCCCGGCTATTTCAGTAGGAAATGGCAAGCACGTACATTTTGTATCTGGCCAAACTACATTAAATGATGGTCATGTCCATCGATTCAATTTCGCAACATTGATTCAAGCTCCACTTGTTTAATGAATAAATCTGGTATGAAATGAAGCTCTCAAGGAATGAAAGAGCAAATAAAAAAAAGGCTGCCGGATGGCAGTCTTCTTCATCCTATCTAGGCATGTGAGGTTATGGGAAACATGAAATGTTTAGGTAGTTCTTTTAAAAGTGGACGTACAAATAACACATCCTCACTCTGGGGAATTAATGCTGACTCTATGTGATCTATGGCATAATCTGGTGTAAAATAAAAATGTATAACCTCCGTTTCGGGAGAAATAATGCTGTTCAATATCGCGTCGATATCCATACTTGTAGTACTAATAATATCGAAAATATGAAGCTGATGATCCTCATGTCTAAAGATTACTACAACGTCAGCTTCTTCAATATAATAAAAGGAATCACGGAATGGAAGAATGAAATAAAACAGTAGCTGATGTTCATTGTTTACAACGCTGAGTATAGAGGATACCGGAACTTTTTCTTCAGTGAATTTTTTTACCATGGTGAAATCAACGGAGTTATTCATAGATAAGGGACGCACAGAGAAGGTTTTAGACGTTTGATTTCTAAGATTAGAAGCGTTAATCGAAAAGCTACTTTCATGCATGCGTTCAAATCCGAATTTAGGATAAAAGTCCAAAGCACTGTCGTTTGCAAATAAGTAGATGAAGTCACATTTCTGTTCGTACATAGCGATAATATGATCTATTAATTTCCTGGATAATCCTTGCATGCGATAATCAGGATGTGTCATTACAGTGCCAATTTGAATGGCATTATACTCTTTTTGATTTAAAACAATCGTCATTTTGTTTATGGACGCATTTGCGATCACATGGTCCCCATCGATATAGGAATAACAAATATACTTATCACTCCAGCCTCCTTGTTCATACCATGGCGAAAAATCAATCCCGAAGATCGATTTAGCTAAGGCATTAAAGCTTTCTTTATATTTTTCGATATGCTTATAATCACTGACCAATTGGTAATCGCTCATAAGTATGCCTCTTTTCCAAAGTGTTTTTCATAGTTACGTTTAATGGTTATATCTTACTACACCGTTCTAAAGTAATGTTTATTATAAAAAAACAATCCCGAAATGATTTGGAGGCTAGAAAATGAGAGAGATAGATTATAGTAATTATTATTGGAAAGACGAGAAAATAAGATTACGATCAATACAAGAAGGGGATTGGGAAGGCTATTATACGAATCGTTTTGATACCCCAGCACGGCGACTCTTACAATGTGCGGTTGAACTACCACCCACCATTGCCGAAGCCAAAAATTTTGCGGAGACTTACGCTGAATTCTCATCGGATAGACTAATGTTTACGATCGAAGATTTGCATGGTGAAAATGTTGGAGGCGTAAATCTCAATAGCATTGATGAGAAAAATGGTACGTTCAGCATAGGCGTGCAAGTGGATAGAGATCATCGAGGTAAAGGATATGGAACGAGAGCTATATCCATCCTCTTAAAATATGCTTTTTTCGAGCGACGACTAAATAAATTCAATGAATGTGCGCTTGAAGGTAATGAAGGTTCTATAGCGATGTTAAAGAAAGTCGGCTGCATTCAAGAGGGCGTGCGGCGGAAAGTCATTTACACGAATGGACGATATTATGATTTGATATTGTTCGGATTGACGAAGGATGAGTTTATGGAAAAAACAGAGATGAACAATCATGAGCGCAATCGCTCGATCAAGGGATTTTCGAGTAGTATAGTCCGTGCCACAAAATCCTGAATCCGCAAAACTCCCATTATATGGGAGTTTTTTTGTGGGTTTTACTTACTGCACTAAATACATAAATTGTAAGTTTGTAGACATTATTTGATTTGTATTTCTATTTGTACATAAATGGAAAGCGTTTTCGTATTGAATGATATCCGCTATTATAAGAGGGTAACTAAAAATATGAAAGTTCAGTGTAAAATAGCATCTAAGGAAAAGAGGGCTACATATGAATATTTTAATTATTGAAGACGATCCCAGCATTCAAATGCTGCTAAAATTGAGCTTAGAGGTGGAAGGATATCAGACGAAAGCTGTAGGAACGGTGACTACTGCGTGGGATGAACTTGCAACATGGTCTGCCGATTTAATACTGTTAGATCTTATGTTACCTGACCGTTCCGGGTTCGAGCTTCTTCAAATGCTTCAACAACAGTATAAGTCAGTCCCGGTAATCGTGCTCACCGCTAAGAATGAAATGAATGATAAAATCCTTGGCTTTCAATTGGGAGCAGACGATTATCTAACAAAACCTTTTGAGACAAGGGAACTTATCGAACGCATTAAGGCAGTTATGAGACGAATGAAGATGGTAGCGCCTCCTGAAGTGATCAAGATTGGACCTATTGAAATTGATAAGAATGGACGTACATGTAAGATAGGGGGACAATGGCTTAAGACAACTAGTAAAGAGTTTGACTTCATGTGGCTTTTATGTGCTCATCCTAAGAAGGTTTTCACTCGCGAAGACTTGCTTGATCAGGTCTGGGGTTATGATTATTATGGGCATACAAGATCCGTGGACATGGTGGTAAACCGTCTTCGGGAGAAAATGAAACCCAACGAGCATCTGATCGCCACTATACATGGAACAGGCTATAAGCTGGAGGTATAGAAGATGGGGCTGCGAAATAAAATGTTTATTCAGCATGCCGTTACGATTGTTATGCTGCTCACAGCGATGTTTTTTATCGTTAATTATACGCTTAACCAAAGTATGATTAAACGGGATACTCAGACGTTAAGTCAGTATTTTGGCTTGCATCGTATTGAAGCATTGAAGATTGTCAGTGATCAGAAAATTAATATAGAACAATTATTTTCAGGTAAGTACGCCCCCTTTATTGCGTCGCATTTGGCGTCAAACAGCAATTTTCAAGTACAACTATTCGCCCTAGATGAGACCATTGTTGGGAGCAGCAGTGATAAAGAAAACTTACTTAAACGTAACGATATCCAGAAAGCGCTTACTGGAAATGCTGCCACGGTCATAACTGCAGGTGAAGGTACACAATATCTAATCTACTCCGTTCCCTTCTGGTATGAGGGGGAAATAGTGGGTGGATTTCGATATTTATTGGACCTCCATGAGAATTTACAGACATTAAACCAGATGCGCACATGGTTTATCGCTGTAGCTGTAGGATGTTTGTTTTTTTCGCTTATGGTTAGTTATTCATTCTCATCTTTGTTGGTGAGGCCTCTACATGCCTTACAGCAGGCGCTTAAGCTTGTATCCATTGGCGATTTTAGCAGAAAGATACAGGCGAGTAGTCAGGATGAGGTAGGAGAATTAGCTAAGGATTTCAATCATATGTCGGATGCGCTGCAACATCATATCAAAATGTTAAAGTATGAACAGGGAAAGCAGAAAGCTTTCTACGACAACATAACGCATGAATTAAAAACACCACTAACTTCGATTATCGGGTTTTCGGATTTAATGGAGAGAATGAATAAGAAGGATGATATACAGGAGTGTAATTCCTATATCCGTAAAGAGAGTACTCGGTTGTTAAATATGGTTGAGGATTTGTTACAGACCTCACTGATTGGTGATGAGGCTTGGCGTATCAAGCTGGAGTGTACTGATTTAGGGGCTGTTATTATGGATAGTCTACGTATCTTAGAGCCGACCCTTCAAAAATCCGCGATTGTTACCACGCTAAAGATCTCATCTTGTGAAGTGAATTTAGATCCCAAGAGAACTCAGCAAGTTCTATTTAACGTGATTGATAACGCCATTAAGCATAGTGAATGCACAAATCTCTATATCGAGTTAACGGAGCATGAGGGCTTTGGGCTGGTTCGTATTATAGATAACGGGAGAGGGATATCGCAACAATTGCAAAGTATATTATTTCTTCCCTCGGCTGAGAAACAGGATCGTATTATTTCAAACGAATCACATGGGTTAGGATTACCTCTCTGTAAACAGTTTATGGAACTTCAAGGAGGGAGTATCGTCATTACTAGCTCGGAGAAGAAGGGGGCAGAGATTCAGCTGAGATTCCCCTTAACGCAACAAATGTAAGCGCTGTTACAAAACTGATACAAATTTAAAATTCTTTTGATATATGAGGAGGTTAAAGTAAGTGCCAGAGGATAAGAAAGGGCTTTCATGGTTTCGCCTCATCTTGTTACAAGTCATCATAGGCAGTCTGCTAATCGGCATGTGCGCTTACACTTTTCGAATACCTCTTGATGAAGTGCATGTTGTACCTCGACAGGAGGATCAGCTTGACCGGATTGCTGGTGTTCCGATGCGCGTGGATATTACATATCCAGGTCTAGGGACGATATCCATTGAGGATCCGAAGGAATTGCTGAAATTGAGATCTACTTTTTCTGGGTTGTTATCATCAGGAATGCAGCGTCCACAACAGTTGGTTCCGAGACTTCTGTTGACGGGAACGATGGCCTATCTGGATCAAGAAGATATTCCTTTTCAAGTGGAAACGAATGCGTTTCACTTCGGTGCGGAGTCAGTTAATTCGCTTAATGTAAGTGCTACTATCCGCAAGCTGCAAAGTACACTCATCGATAAGATGTTAACCACGTCAAGTATTGGATCTGCTGTAGAAAACGAGATTAATGATGTGTTCACACTACAGCAGGGAGTACTTACGGCTCTCACTCAGGTTGAGAGGAAGGCGTTGATATCTCAGATTCGTGCAGCAGAGCGTATTATCGATTTCAGCCATTTTGATGACTTGCAACGTACACCCGATGCTCACTTTGTCATTCAGCTCACGAATGATTATCGAGTGAAAAAGCACTGGATCCATGTGGATCGCTATAACGGCGCTTACTTCGTGGTCTATGACCTTCTGGATGAGACTAATCAAAGAGTCTATTTCAAACTAAATAATGCCTCATACTGATCTTGAAGGGATGGTTTAGTCTATGGCGAGAAAGAAAAAAAACAGTAAGTCAGTCATTTTATTGTCAGTCATAGTAGTTGTGTTGGTAGCGGGGTTCTTCATGTATAAATCAGGAGTATTTGGCGGTAAAGAAATCAAGAAAATTACCGTATATTCCATTTTTCAAGAGGAAGAGGCTCGTAAAATTCTGGATAAATTCAAAGCTGAAACCGGAATTGACTATGACATCCTACGATTGCCAAGTGGAGAAGCGGTATCCCGTGTACAAAATGAAATGTCGAATCCACAAGCCGACTTTCTGATGGGAGGGCCAGCGGATTCACACCAAGTACTGAAAGAGGCAGGTTCATTGGAAGCTTATACTTCTCCGAATGCTTCTGACATCGCTGACAATATGAAAGACAAAGATGGCTTCTGGACAGGGTTTTATTTAAATCCAATCGCTATAGGTATTAATGAAGAACGTTGGAAAGAAAAATACGGTAGTGATCCATACCCTGAATCTTTTAAGGATTTGCTCGATCCTAAATTCAAAGGTGAAATCGGTATGTCCGATCCAGCAACATCGGGTACAGCATATACAGCAGTAGCCTCTCTAGCTCAAGTATGGGGTGATGATGAGATGTTGAACTATATCAAACAGTTACTGCCTAACCTTAAGGAAAGACCTAAGTCTGGCATTGAGCCCATTCAGAAAGCTGCTAAAGGGGAGTATACAATTGGTGTGACCTTCCTTGGAGATCAGTTGAAGATTAAATACCAAGGCAACCCAATTGTTAGTGTTGTTCCAGAAGCAGCAGGTTATGAAGTTGGAGCCTTATCCATTGTTAAGGGCGGACCTAACACAGAGGCTGCGAAGAAGCTTATGGACTATATGCTTACGAATGAACCGGGTGAGTTGTATACGCAATCTGCCTACGCAGTATCCGTTAAATCATCAGTACCGATTCCTAAAGGTGGCATTGATATTAAAACAACGAAATACAACGAGGCTTATGATTTGTTAAAAGCAGCATCGCAGCGTAAAGAGTTGCAAAATGCATTAAAAGATTTGAAATAAAAGAGCCAGTAGGGGTATTGCATGGCTGCACCATATATGGTAACTGTAATGCCCCTCAAATTGGATGGCAGAAAGGTGGGAGTCGCCCCCTATGAAAGAAAAAAAAGGCATTGGGGAGTCGATCAACAGGCTCTTTAAAGATCCATCGTCACTTGTACTTGTACTGACTAGCTTTGCATTTCTCATTCTATTTGTTATTTATCCGCTAGTAGTCGTTGTGTTTACATCTGGATTTGATAATTGGGCTACGTTTTTTAGTAAAGCCCGTTATGGAAAAGCTCTATTAAATACAGTGGTTAGCTCATCATTATCCGCTTTTACGGCAACAGTGTTTGGATTTATATACGCGTATGCGATTCACTACAGTAACATCAGAGGAAAGAAGTTCTTTCGATTTATAGCCTTTATTCCATTATTAGCTCCTTCGGTTATGAGTGGTTTAGCATTCCTATTGCTTTTTGGACGTGGGGGAATGATCTCACAATGGTTAAATACCAACTTTAATTTTGAGCTTGATTTGTATGGATTACCAGGGCTGTGGATTGTTCAGACGATATCCTATTTTCCGCTTGCCTACATGACTATAACGGGTGTGCTCCGTGCTATATCACCGAATCTGGAGATAGCAGCACAGAATCTTGGAGCTAGAGGGTTTAAATTATTCAGGACGATTACGCTGAAACTTGCACTTCCAGGTGTCATTAACGCATTCTTGTTGGTGGCAATTAACTGCTTCGCTGACTTCGGGAATCCAAAGCTGATTGGTGGTAACTATTCACTTTTAGCTGTTGAGATTTACGGAGAAATCATTAATAACGAGGCAGGACTAGCTTCGGTCATGGGGATTATCCTAGTAATTCCTGCACTGATTGTATTCTGGGTTCAGAATAAGATTTTATCTAAAGGCTCCTACTCAACGATAACTGGTAAGCCGGTATCTGGCTTGAAACGGATCACTACATCTAAGAGGACAGATGCATTACTTTTCTCTTTTAACAGTTTAATCTCATTGTTCATTATTTCGATGTTTGCGATCACCATTCTTTTCGCCTTTACGAAAAACTTTGGTCGAGATAATACGTTCACACTGGATCATATTATGAAAGTTGTCTTTAGTTCATCGAGTCCAGCCGTTTTGAACAGCTTAGTGTTATCGCTAATTAGTGCGTTGCTGGCGGTGGCTCTTGCATTAGTGCTCGCCTATATAGTAGTTCGCAAACCTTTTCCAGGTAAAAGATTCCTAGATTTCAGCGCGGTTCTTCCCATTGCGCTTCCAGGAACATTCGTTGGTCTTGCACTAATTGTTGCGTTTAGTAAAGGTCCGATTGTTTTGCAGGGATCTGCAGCATTGATTGTCATTGCGATGTTACTTAAACAGATGCCTGTAGGCTATCGCGGCTTGACCGCGTCTTTTAAACAAGTGGATAAATCGATCGAAGAAGCAGCCACCAACCTGGGTGCGAGTAGCCGTAAGACGCTAACAACGATTGTATTTCCAATGTTGCAAAAAACCGTCGTAGCGAACTTTGTCTATGCGTTTATGAAAAATATGAATACCTTGAGCACGATAATCTTCCTAATTACCCCTAAATGGGTTGTTGCAGCAGTATCGATCTTTAACTATGCCGAAACAGGAACCTATTATTGGGCAGCCGCTGTGGCAGTGGGCTTAATGGGTGCAACGCTTGGTACACTGGGAGTGATCAAGTTGATCTTCCGTTCCAAAGTGAAAATATTTGATTTCTAATGATTTTGAAGGGAGTGGGCACGATGGAATCCAACATACTACTAGATTTGAAAAATGTGAATAAAGTGTTCGGCAATAACCATGTCTTGAAAAATATTAACTTAAAGATTGAACGGGGGAAGTTCATCACCTTCCTTGGTCCGAGTGGTTGTGGGAAGACGACTTTATTACGTTCCATCGCAGGTTTCTATACCATTGATGATGGTGAGGTGTGGATTGACGGGAATTTGGTTAATGAATTACCTCCATATAAAAGGGGCACTCCAATGGTGTTCCAGGAATATGCCTTGTTCCCGCATATGACGGTATTTGATAATATTGCTTATGGACTAGATATTAAGAAAAGACCTGAAGCAGAAGTACAGGAGCGGGTAATGGCTGTTATGGCCCAGGTCAAATTATCCGGACTTGAAGAGCGATATCCCCATGAAATGTCTGGTGGACAACAGCAACGTGTGGCTATGGCTCGTGCCTTAGTGATGAATTCGCCGATTATTCTGCTGGATGAGCCACTAAGTAATCTAGATGCTAAATTACGTGAAGAGGTACGCGTTGAACTGCGGACGATTCAACAGGAACTTGGACTAACCGTAATTTATGTTACACATGATCAATTGGAAGCTTTGTCGATGTCAGATCAGATCGTGGTTTTTAATAAAGGAGCTATTGATCAGTATGGTACGCCGCATGAAATATACTATAAACCTCGTACACAATATGTAGCTGACTTTATTGGTACTACCAATTTTATTGAGGCAGTAGTCGTGCAAAGTAAAGAGGGTACGGCAACAGTTAGCTACGGTTTTGGAGGGGATAACGTTACTATTACTACAGATGAGAAGCTGACAGAGGGTGAGGAAGTTCTTCTGAGTGTTCGCCCCGAATCACTGCGACTAAATCATCCGGACATTAGTGGATTTAACATCATTGGAGTAGTTCAATCCTCGATGTTTCTAGGAGAAAAGGAAAGATATTTCCTTGCAGATCAATGGGGTAAAGAATGGATTGTCGATGCATATGATATTGGTCAAAAGACTTTCGATGGTCAAGTTCGGATGAGTGCGGCAATAGACAAAATTCATATTATTAAAAAGGTTAGTCCGTAAACTGAAGAGATGTTCCAAAAAAGGAAAACAGTCGTTTTCCTTTTTTGGCGTATCTTATTTTAAATAGAACGGCGGCTATAGGTTAGTTTAGCGGGAGGAGACGTTCTAATTGAGAACAAAGGTAATTATCATGTCGTTGGTTGCGGCAACAATAATTCTTCTAATATCTTTCTATCCTGGACAGAAAAGCAATCAGCCTCTCAAAGTATATGTGATTTTTCAAGAGGATGAGGCGCGTATCCTATTGGAGAAATATAAGAAGAAGACGGGACAGTCTTATGAGCTTATTCGTATGTCTGGCGGTGAGGCAAGCTACCATTTGTTGTCGATGAATAAGACGGGCATCGATGTTGTTCTCGGTGGGCCTGCTGATCTTCATGAGCAGCTTAAGAACAAAGGGAAATTAATTCGCTATTCATCACATGTTGCTGATGAGATTCCAGACATTTATAAAGATAAAATGGGCTATTGGACAGGGATATACATGGGTGCATTAGCTATTGGTGTTAACGAGCAGGTCTGGAATCAAGATCCTCAGCTTGCAGATTTACCTCTTCCGGAACGATACGAAGACTTATTACGTCCAGAGCTCAAGGGGAAAATTGAAATTCCAGACCCAGAAACCTCAGGTACTGGATACACATTGCTAGCCTCTCTTGCACAAGAGCGTGGTGAGGAGCAAGCAGTAGCATTGGTGAGTGCTCTTAAGAAGCAGAGCCCATCTACTACGTTCTCAGGAATTAGCTCTGCGCAGCGGCTTGCAGTAGGTGAAGTTGCTGCCGTTATCAGCTTTATGGGGGACCAACTTCGATTTACGAATTCGGGATACGCTATACAATCTTCTATTCCTCCACAAGCAGGATGGGAGATAGGTGCAGTGTCTATCTTGAAAGGTGGGAACAACGTGACTGCTGCTAAGCAGCTGGTGGATTTTGTACTATCAACAGATGCTCAGACCGATTATATGAATTCCGCATTTTCCTTACCTGTGATGCCGAATATTAAGATCCATCCGCTATTGTCTGCTGTTAATCTGGAAAAGCTAATGATTACGTATCGATTCGATATCGCTGCTGCGAACCGCGAGGAATTACTCGCTAGATGGCACGAGGCGAATAAACGCTAAGGGAGTGTTCAGTCATTATTCAGCGGCCATCGATAACTTTATGGTTAAGTTCTCGATGGTTATTTATTACTCAATAAAACCAACTTTCATCATATGAAAAATTCACAATAGAAAATCACAAAAAAACAACTCTATCTAGTTACTTTCATAGAATTCATCATCTATCACTACTGCATTTCTACAGAGATCGGAAAAAGTGAACCCCATACCACATTTCAGGTTGTGAAAGTTGGAAAATAGTGCTTATACTAGAGTTATAGAAGGTAAGAGATTAGCCAATAAGAATACAACATGAGGAGGGTTTATATGGCGTTTATGATTGCTCAACGGGCTTTTATCAAGGTGTATCTTATAACGATGGTAGAACAACATCGCGGGTATGGATACCAAATGCTTGAGGATTTACGTAGAGATTTCAAGGCACATGGATATTCCCCCCCACAGAGCGAAATCTATCGCGCCTTACATGAGCTGGTACAGCAAGGGATTTTATATCGTACTAAACAGCTAAAAGGGAATGACCCGAAGGTGGATTTTCAAGAAATCGTCTTATACCATTTCACAACTGATGGAGAAGAGAAAGCAAAGCTATATAAGAAGCAGGTGAAGACGGATCTTGATCGCTGCTTAGGTATTTTGAACAAAGCGGTTGCGGATAACTTCTAGAACTGGAACTATAGTTATATTTTCAGGATGCTCTCACCCTGTTATAATGGTTACTGCCGGATAATTGCAGTATATACTTGGAGGTAACAAATGATGGATGAACATATGAAACGTCGGTTGGACAAGCAACGCAAGCTCTTCAGCCAACTTGGCATCACTTTAGATGCTCTAACCATACATGAAAAAGAATTCAGTATGAAGCTTCGTGGTTACGATGCGGAGGAAGTGGATACATTTTTAGATAGCGTAATCAAGGATTACGAGCGTTTCTATGCGACAATTGCTGATCTGATGGATAAATGGCAAGAACAGCAGCTGGAGATGCGAGAATTAAAGTCAGAAACAAAAGCCACTGAGGTTATTCAGGTCCCAGTACTTAGAGGCATCGACCCAAAGGAATTAGAAGAGGTCATTCTAAAACTGGAGAACAATGTTCGTCAGCTTAAAGAAAAGCTTCCCCAAATCGAAAGTTATTTATAACTTCTGAATTTTGAGTTCAGGAGCTGCGCTTGACATTTATAAATTTACCATTGACGAGTTAGTAGTTCATGATTTATGATATGTTCATAAATGATCATTTATATTTTAGTGGCGTGTTACCGTTAAGGGCATGAGCCAAGATTGTCATCATCTCGATGAGACATTTCTTGGCTTTTTTTGTTCCTAATTAACGATAATATGGGAAAGGAGTGATGAGCTTGTCGCGGGAGATCGAGCAATTTCAAGTACAACGTGTGATTGGGAACAACGTTGTAATGGTTCAGGGAAGCAAGAACGGCAAGGAATATGTCATCATCGGTAAAGGCATTGGTTTTGCTGTGAAAGGTTCAGGTGTGATTGAAGGAAACGATCCTCGTATTGAGAAATTGTTTCGTCTAGAAGACCGCGAATCCTGGAGTCAGTATCAAATTTTGCTGGAAGACATAGATCCCAAAGTGATGAAGATAACTGATGAAATAATTGCTGATATCCAAAGTCAATTTCCTGACAAATTAAACGACAAGATTTATTTGGCACTCCCGAGCCACATTCAATTCACCATTTACCGTCTGCGCAACGGGATGGATATTATTAATCCTTTTTTACAAGAAACTAAGATGTCTTTTCCGAAGGAATTTGATATCGCTTACAAAGCATCAGAGAAGATCAATGCTGAATTTCAGGTACAAATTCCCGAAGACGAGGTTGGATTTCTTACTTATCATGTGTACTCCGCAGTTAACAATGTATCGGTGGGTCAGTTAGTAAAAGCGTCCAATATTGTAAGTGAACTTCTGGACATGATACAGCAAGAACGGAATATCACTTTTGAGCATGGCAGTATGAATCATATTCGATTAATGATCCATTTACGGTTTTCACTGGAACGTATTTTGAAGGGATCACTAATAGATAATCCTTTTGTGAAACATATTAAGAAGGAATACAAGGAAGAATACAAGTTATCTCAAAAGCTCGGTAAAGTGATGCAAAAATCTCTTGGTGTAGACATCCCGGAAGAAGAGCTGTGTTTCCTGGCGATGCACTTACACCGATTATTTCAGACTTTAGTGAAAGAAAATTAACATCTTTAGAGGAGTGGAGCATATGTTTTCCAAGTGGAAATCAAAAAAAGAAGAGAAACATACTGGACATACAATTGAAATCATGGCACCTATCAGCGGAGAGGCAGTTTCATTAACAGAGGTTCCTGATGAAACCTTTGCTGGTGGTCATATGGGGAGCGGTATTGCAATAAGACCATCCGAGGGGATTTTAAAAGCTCCTTTTGATGGCACAGTTGCTCATATCGTGAAATCAAGTCATGCAGTTATTCTGGAACATTCCTCCGGTGTGCAATTGTTGTTACATATCGGAATCGATACTGTCAGCCTTAAGGGCAACGGATTTGTCAGTCATATTTCCTCTGGAGATCAAGTGAAGGCAGGTCAAACCTTAATCGAATTTGATCTGGACGTAATTCGCGCAGCTGGTTGTGACACAATTTCGCCTGTAATCGTGACTAGTACGGAAGAAACACCACCTCAAGTGAACGGACATTATGGTCAGGTTACAGCTGGACAGGATCTGGTTCTTACAGTGGCTTCAAAGTAATAAGCTGATACAGCATTACTACTATTGAATCGAAAGGATGATATTTTATGTTGGGTTTTCTACAAAAATTAGGTAAGTCGCTTATGCTTCCGGTAGCAACTTTGCCTGCGGCAGGTATTCTGCAAGGGATCGGATTGCTTGATTTTGAAAAAGATTTGCATCTAGGATCCGCAGTCGGAGGATTCCTGAACCAATATTTTGTTCCATTTCTAAACGCAGGTGCGGGTGCTATCTTCGGAAACCTTGCCTTGATCTTCGCAGTAGGGGTCGCCATTGGATTTGCCAAGGACGCCGTAGCAGCCTTGTCAGCAGTAATTGCATATATGGTTCTGACTAAGATACTAGCTGTCGTACCCCTTCAATTTTCCTTCATCAATGATGATGTAGTGTTGAACATGGGGGTGCTTGGAGGTATATTTGCCGGTGGCTGGGCAGCATTCCTATACAAGAGATATCATAATATTAAGATGCCGGATTGGCTCGGGTTCTTTGCTGGTAAACGGTTTGTTCCAATCATTACAGCTGCATCCACGATGGTCCTTGCCGTATTAGTTGGGATGGTCTGGAGCCCTATACAAGATGTAATAAGTGATTTCGGTAACTGGGTTGTATCTTTGGGAGCAGTAGGAGCGTTCTTCTTCGGTACAGCTAACCGCTTATTGATTCCGATTGGACTTCACCACGTGCTTAATTCGATTGCTTGGTTCCAAATTGGTGACTTTACGAATGCAGCTGGTGAGTTGGTACATGGAGACTTGTATCGCTTCTTCGCTGGAGACAAAACAGCTGGGATGTTTATGACAGGCTTCTTCCCAATCATGATGTTTGCGCTTCCAGGTGCAGCACTTGCATTTATTCATACAGCTAAACCCGAAAAACGTAAAATGGTTGCTTCCATCTTCATCGGTTCTGCTATTGCTTCCTTCTTAACAGGGATCACAGAACCCCTTGAATTCTCCTTTATGTTCTTGGCACCAGTATTGTACGTAGTGCATGCTTTACTAACTGGTTTCTCAATGGCATTAATGTATATTCTAGATGTTAAGCTTGGTTTCAGCTTCTCCGCTGGTTTGATTGACTACCTGGTGAACATGAAACTATCCACCAATGCATGGATTCTTATCCCTGTAGGTCTTGCTTTCTTCGTTCTGTACTACGTGTTATTCCGCTTTATCATCACGAAGTTCAAGCTTAAGACACCTGGACGTGAGGATGATGATGATGATGATGCGCTTGTAGCAACAACTGGAGGTAATGCAACAGGTTCAGCTGCTTCTTCCAAGGCTGCTCAAATTCTTGAGCATATCGGCGGACCTTCAAACATTGAAAATATCGATGCTTGTATTACACGCCTTCGTCTGATCGTTAAAGACGAGAAAGCCGTCAAAGATTCCGCACTGAAACAACTCGGTGCTTCTGGAGTCATGAGACTTGGTCAAGGTGCTGTACAAATCGTATTTGGTCCGAAATCGGAGCAATACAAAGAGGAAATCGAGAAGTTACTATAACTTAACGTACTCCGTTTAAATTTATTAGCAAGGGCTAGTCCGCATACTAGCCCTTGTTTTTTTGTATACTTACAGGGATAAATTGTTGCAATATACACAATACCTAGTATAATACTTGGTATAAACATACAAAGGAGTCGGTACATATGTCAGTCGACGATTATCTGGACCTTTTAAATTATGCCAAAGCAATTAACGATGGACAGTGGCAGACTGACATCATAGAGAGCTTAAAGAATCTTAACACAGAATCGGAAGAACCTCAGGTTCAAGAAGAAAGTGTGATAGAGCTATGGTCACAATTTGATTCCGTTAACATATTGATCATGAAGTTGTTTGAGAAGCTGCGTAAGAATGAAGAATCAGATGAAGTGCTACATTGGAAAGAACAGCTTCTAGAGCTTAAGCTGGAGCGGAGTATTTTGTCCAAAAAGATTCTTAACCGATATATTCGAATTCGATGATTCGGATCAAAAAAAAAGTATAATTCATATCATGAAGACAGTTACCATGCAAATTAGGGGCTGTCTTTTTGCTTGTCTTAAAAATGGTTATGATAATTATGAAGAATTCTGATACAAAATTGTACTGACAGTCGTCTTACTTATAGCTGCAGCTGATAAGGAGGATTTACACGATGGAAATTCCGGAATCTGAAATTTTTAAAACAATATTTTATGAACATTACCCTGTTGTCCGCCGTAAGCTTGCCGCTTTGGTACGTGATGAATCGGCGGCTGATGATTTAGCTCAAGAAGTTTTTCTGAGATTGTACCGTAATCCACCAGATGATCCAGCAGCACTGGGTGCCTGGCTTCATAGAGTCCTTACTCGTATTGGATATGATTATTTGGACAAAAAAGCAAGGGAACGGCGACTGCAGAATAAACAAGAGCAGCTTTATGATGCTAGTGAATCTCCCCCTTCAGGTGAAGAAATCATAATCAGCAAGCTGGATCAGGAAGATGTACACATCTGGCTGAATGAATTGCCTGAAAGAGACAGACAAGCGCTTCTTCTTCGCTACTCGGGGTACAGTTATGTGGAAATCGCGGGAGAGCTTGGAGTAAGACCTCCAGTAGTAGGGACCCTGCTCCACCGAGCGACAGAGAAACTAAGACAAAATGCAACGAAGGCGATACCGCAGACGAAGTAGACTTCTTTCAAGGAGAAATTACGAAGTAATCTTTAAAATCAGGAGGTACAATAATGAATAACTATTCAGGAAAGCAAGATAAAGATAAGCAAAGTACAGACGAAGCCTGGGCCAAGCTGCAGAGTAAGTTAGAGAGTGAGCCTAATAATCGTCAATGGGCAAAATGGAGTCAAAATACGGAACCCCAAACTGAGGATTCTGTTAACTTAAGTCAGCCAGAAAATCTAGAGAACCTTGAATCAGAGTCAACACCAACGGTAGTGCAGGACATACTTGTAACTACCCATGATAAGAAAGTACAACGTCCGCGTCGACTACGTATGAACCGTCGTCGGAAGCTAGGAGTTGTAGCTGCAAGTGTAGCTGTTTTTGCAGTCATTCTCGCGACCCCAATAGGAAACACAGCAATGGCATCCATTCTGAATCAGTTCCGGATGGAACAGGTTACGGTTGTTCAAGAGAGTGATCTGCGTAATATTTTCACACAGGTGGCTGAAGACGGTGAACTTAATCGATCAATTAATCAATTCGGTGAGTTTACAAACGCTAGCGGGGCTTACATTGGTGAGTTGCCTGCGGATCAACTGAAGGCTACCCTTGGTTATCCAGCGAAAAAGACGGCTTTAGTGGAAGGACACAATACAGTTTCGGTGGGTGCTTCACAAGATATCACACTTAATCTGAAGGTTGACGAAGTGAACAAAGCCCTGAAAAAAATTGGAGCAGAACATCTGCTGCCCGAATCGATTGACGGTAAACCAATTACACTTCATATTCCGGAAATTGTGAATTACAATCTCTCATCTGACGAAACGCATTGGGCGAGTCTGTCGCAGATGAATGCGCCTGTACTTAACGTTGATCCTTCTATTAAAGTGGAAGAGGCTTTGGAAGCTGTAATGAATTTCCCACTGCTGCCAGATTACTTGAAGACTAGCTTAATGCAAAGCAGGGTCTTATCCGGAGAAATCCCAATGCCGTTAATCGCTGGTGAAAATACGGAGCAAATAACTGTGGGTGACATTTTAGTTATTGTTGACAATTATGAATACAGCCGTGGTCCTGTATATCAAGCTACATGGATCCAGGATGGACAGCTATTCAATTTGTCAGGTGAGCTCTATTCGAGTAAAGAGAAGCTTATGAACAAAGTTCAGGAGCTGATTGAATCATGAGTACTACTGCAATTGAAGCCAAGTCCCTAACTAAAGAATATGATAACGGGCGCGGTTGTCGAGATGTAAGTATTACTGTAGGGAAAGGGGAAGCCTTTGGCTTCCTCGGCCCTAACGGTGCAGGTAAAAGTACCTTTGTAAAAATGCTTGTAGGACTTATTCATCCGTCAAGTGGCAGTGGAACTCTGTTCGGGCATAAGATTGGTTCGCTAGAAGCTAAATCGCTAATCGGTTATTTACCCGAATTGTATCGCTATCAGGAATGGCTGACGGGTGAGGAGGTTGTGAGGCTGCATGCAAGACTATGCGGAATGCAGCGGTCTGTAGCAGATAAGAGAATTCCACAGCTTCTTGATGAGGTTGGAATTGGTAAGCGTGGACGTGACCGAGTGAAGCATTACTCTAAGGGAATGCAGCAAAGACTGGGATTAGCTTGTGCACTTGTTAATGATCCGGCTATCGTATTTTTGGATGAGCCCTCATCGGCACTAGATCCAATCGGACGTCAGGAAGTCCGGCGTATATTACAGAATCTAAAAGAAAAAGGGGTTACGATATTTCTAAACTCTCATCTGTTAGAGGATGTTGAAGTACTTTGCGACCGAATGGCGCTACTGAATAACGGAGTTATTCTCCGGCATGGTAAAGTGTCCGAGGTGTTAAACAAGCGTATGAGCTGGCGATTTAAAGTAGGCGGCTATGCGCCTATTTTATTGTCGTGGCTAAAAGATCAGACAGGCTTGCAGATCCGGGTGTCTTCCCATACCGAAGAATCCATAGACAGTAGTAGGGTTTGGTTGGAAGCGGAGCTGGAAAGTGAAGAGCAGGTGGGTTGGCTGAATTCACTGATTATAGAACAAGGGATGACCTTATATGAAGTTTCACATCAGCAAGAACGTCTAGAAGAGTGGTTTATGAATGCTGTATCAGGACTAAGCCATAGAGGTGAACACGAATGAGAATTATAATGGGTATGACCTGGAAAGAACTGATGCGCAAAAGAGTAATGGTGCTGACATTACTTATGACCGTGGTCTTTCTTATTGGGTTTTGGTTTATTGCGGGTACGATCGGGCAAAGTTCTATGTCTCACGGATCGAGTATTCCTAGCGGAGAAGAAATCCTTATTCGTTTTACAAATGGTTTATTTATTTTATCGTTTGGATTTTTCTTCGGAGCATTTGTAATTGCTTTTTTAGCAATTTTTAGTTCATTTTCCGCCATTTCTGGTGAGGCAGAGCAGGGAGTGATGCAAGCCTTGCTTCCAAGACCAATTCCACGCTGGAAATGGTACGCAGGTCGCTGGCTTGGTTATGTAACACTAGGAATAGGTTATGCACTTATTTTATTTGTTTCTATATTGCTAATTACGCAAGCCCATGCCGCAATTCCAAGGGATGGATTAGCGTTATTCAAATCATTTTTGCTCTTTTCTTCCATCGTACCGTTGCTAATAACTGTTTCTATGCTGGGTTCAGGATTCTTCTCAGCCCTTGGGAATGGAGTCTTTATGACGATGCTTTATGGAGCAGGATGGCTAGGAGGAATGATTGACAAGGTAAGTAGTTCTTTATTATCTAAGCCCGAAGCACTTAGCACTCTAAATAATATGACGGGTATAATGTCCTTACTTATGCCTGTAGATGGGTTACAGCGCAGAATGACTGCTGAACTGTTTAGTATTAACGAAATGAACGGGATGTTTAACGCTTCCAATAGTCTATTTGGGTTAGATAACTTCACCTCAGTCCCATCTAATACATTTATCGTCTATGCGATCTTCTATACACTAATCGCGTTCTTAATCGGATTGTATCGTTTTCAACGGAAGGATCTATAGCAGTTTAACAATATATCGAAGAACTTAAAATGCCCTTTTTGTTGCCGGATTTACGGAACAAAAAGGGCTCTTCAAGTTAGTAGAAGTCGGATTAATTTGTAACACCAAGCTCAATCCAGTCCGTAGACCAATTTCCAATTTCACCAAGTATAGGAGCCAACGCGGTTCCTTTTGGAGTAAGGGAGTACTCAATGCGTACTGGCATTTCTGGATATACGGTTCGCTCAATAATACCTTCGATTTCCATTTCTTTTAATCGGTCAGATAACACTTTACCACTTAGATTGGACAGACAGCTTTCTATTTCGCCAAAACGACGTGGACCTGGCATAAGCACGAAAACGATCAGCGCGACCCAACGTTTACTTAGCAAGTCTACCGCTTTTTCAAAGCGAGGACACATGTTGAAATCATTCATAATATCACCTCGACATTCATTATATCATAAACTTACATAAAGTAATTATAAATATTTAAAGATATAATATAACTTGACGAAGTTATATTACAATGATAAACTTACTTACAAATAGTTACTTATATTTTAACTAATTTTCGACCCTTATGTATAGCTATAGCTGTACCAGATGAAATTGAGGAAGGTGTTACACATGACAAAACCAGATATTATTTCTATCCTACAAAATAAAATTACTCGGATTCCTTTAGAAAACAGTACAAATATATTGGTTGGACCGATTACTTTACCCGTGAATTTAGACGGAGAGACCATTACTTTTAAATGGTACAACTGGCTGAACACTACGGATGCAGAGCTTCTTGGTGATAATAGTGATGCAACAGCTGCTTTGATTTCAAAGTTACCATCCATGAGCCTCGCAGATGGTCAGCAATCCAGTGTATTAGTATATGGTGATTTCGAGGGTTCAGATGAAGCTTTGATTCGGATGCACAGCATTTGTCATACCGGCGATATTTTTGGCAGCAAACGTTGTGATTGTGGCTTCCAGCTGCATCAGTCCATGAAAATGATCGTCGAGCACGGTTCAGGTGCGTTATTCTATCTCGCTAACCATGAGGGTAGAGGCATTGGACTGTTTAGCAAATCTTTAGCGTATCTTTTACAAGAAGAAGGATACGATACAGTTGAGGCTAATTTAGAGCTGGGTTTTTCTGATGATTCAAGAAATTATGAAGAAGCGATTAGCGTTCTACAACATCTACGTCATAAACCAGTCACGTTAATTACGAACAATCCGAAGAAACTGGAAGCTCTCAAGACTGCAGGTATGAATGCTGTGAAAAGAGTAGCGCTGTGGGGAGATGTATCTTCTTTTAACGAGAAATACTTACGCACCAAAGTGGCTCGTTCAGGACATTTAGAGACCGTGAAAGAAGCGAATCCAATTGTAGGAAGACTAGCTAAGTAAAAATTGAGGTAGTGCTTTTGCACTTCTTCAATTATAATGGGTTACTGGAACCCAACTTTAAGCTTAGTGAGGTACAATATGACTGCTATTCAAGTACAAGACTTACGAAAAACATTCAAAGTACAAAAAAACCGCGAAGGTCTCAAAGGGGCCTTCGCTGATTTGTTTAAAAGGGAGTATACGGAAGTAACTGCGGTGAAGGATATTTCCTTTTCCATTCCCGAAGGTGAGATTTGTGGTTATATCGGCGAGAACGGTGCCGGGAAATCAACTACGATCAAAATGCTCACGGGTATTCTAGTACCAACTTCAGGAAATCTTACGGTGGGTGGTTATGTTCCTTATTTGGAGCGCGAGAAATTCGTGAAGAATATCGGTGTGGTGTTCGGGCAACGCAGCCAGCTATGGTGGGACATTGGGGTCATTGAATCCTTCCAGCTGCTGCGCAAGGTATACCGGGTATCTGAACAAGACTTCAAGAAACGGCTGGATGAATTGGTCGAACGATTGCAGTTGCAAGAACTACTTAATCGTCCTGTTCGTAAGCTCAGTCTCGGTCAGCGGATGCGTTGTGAATTAGTCGCAGCATTACTTCATAACCCTTCGATTGTATTTCTGGACGAGCCAACCATTGGTTTAGACATTGTGGTGAAGTCAGAGATCCGTGAATTCCTTAAAGATATGAACCGTGAGCATGGAACAACCATACTGTTGACTACACATGACCTGCAAGATATTGAAGCACTTTGCTCACGGGTGATTATGCTTGACGATGGTCGAATTATTTATGACGGCGGACTAGAAGATCTGAAACAGCGCTGGGGTACTGGACGTGAAGTTCAATTTCAATTCGGAAATGCAACGAAACGGCAATTGCTTGAGCTTTGGACTGAAGGGATGCCAGTTACTTGGTCTGCAGATAACGATCTTGGAGCATCGGTTTGGATACCGCTGGATATAAATGTATCCGATGTTTTGGGACGGGTAGTAGGGAAAGCCGACATTACTGATATCAAAATCATTGAGACGAATACGGATGATATTGTTCGCAGTATTTATCAATCCGGGTCTGCGGATAAACCAGAGAAACAAGCTGCCGCTCTGAAGGATGAAAGAGAGGCTTTACATGTCTGATAAGCTTAATGCTTCAACAGCAATGTCTTCGTCCTCAGGAGGTTCGTCTTCAGGTGGTCCTCCAGAGAATAGTCGTAGATTACTATTTGGGGCGTACTTAGATTTTATACGGATCCGGTTCCTTACCATGCTTGCATATCGGATTAACTACTACTCAGGTATTCTTATCTATTCACTGAATATCGGGGTTAACTATTTCACGTGGATGGCCATCTATGGTAATGGGGATTCACTTGGTGGCTTTACTGCAACGCAAATGACGTCTTATGTCGCTGTTTCTTGGATGGCTCGTGCGTTTTATTTTAATAATCTAGATCGTGAGATCTCTACGGATATAAGAGACGGAAGTATCGCTATCCAGTTTATAAGGCCTTATAACTATGTATTAGTCAAAATGATGCAAGGACTCGGAGAGGGAATGTTCCGCTTCCTCTTGTTTATGATTCCGGGTATGGCTATAGCTATGTTGTTGTTCCCGGTTCAATTACCAACAGCGCCATCTGCTTGGGCGGGTTTTCTTGTAATGCTCTTTTTCAGCTTCTTGATTAATTCACAGATCAATATTATTACAGGGCTCTCGGCTTTCTTTGTTGAGAATAATGAGGGCATGATGCGTATGAAGCGGGTAATTGTTGATCTGTTCTCCGGTTTGATCGTGCCGATCAGTCTGTTTCCTGACTGGCTATCTTCTATACTTAAGGTGCTGCCGTTTCAGGCGATTACTTACTTGCCAGGTTCTGTATTTACAGGACGGGTGCAAGGGGTTGGGATTTGGAATGTACTGGGGATACAGATCGTTTGGTTCCTGGCCTTACTGATTCCGATTGTCTGGTTATATCATGCGGCGCGGCAGCGTCTCTTCGTGCAGGGAGGTTGAGGAAACGTGTATTACCTTGGATTATTAATTGAATATATTAAAAACTATATGAAGTCCCGGCTCACCTATCGTGCCGATTTTTGGGTAGAGGTCATATCAGATTTGCTCTTTCAGGCTACAAACTTTATCTTTATACTGGTAATCTTCATGCATACGGATAGCCTTGGCGGCTGGAATCAGAACGAAGTAGTGTTCGTCTATGGATTCTTTATGGTGCCTTTTGGGGTGTTTAGTTGTTTTGTGAATCTATGGGGATTCAGTGAGCGTTATATCGTCAAAGGTGAGATGGACCGTATTTTGACACGTCCGGCGCATAATCTGTTCCAGATTTTTTTGGAAAATGTTGATCCACCAGCACTAATGGGCTCATTCATAGGTATTATTATTATGGCCATTAGTGGCAGCAATCTGGGTCTTCCCTTTGAATGGTGGACGATACCGGCTCTGATCATTCTTACGTTAAGTGCCGTCGCCATCTATACTGGGATTTATACAACATTGACATCATTGTCTTTCTATTCGGATGCTCCTACTGGCATTCTTCCGTTAATGTATAACATTCAGACTTATGGCCGTTATCCGGTAACAATTTACAATCGTGCTATTCAGGTACTTTTAACTTGGGTTATCCCGTTTGCATTCGTCGGAGTCTATCCAGCAGCGCTCTTCCTGCAGCGTGAAGAAATGACGAGCCTTGCGCTAATGACACCAGTTGTAGGTGCGATATTCCTTGGGATTGGTCTGTTAGCTTGGAGTTACGGGGTAAGAAGATATAAGGGAGCGGGATCTTGAGTTAAGCTAGTGTCTTGTTATGTTGGAAAGGCTACCTTCGGGTAGTCTTTTTTTTACTCCTAATTCATCAATATGCTAAAATCATTAATGAATACAATAGGGAGGAATCATAGATGAATGTGTCAGATATTTTACCAGCACCCGAAAACTTAAAAAAACTTATGAAAATACTTGCTTCTCTAAATATTGTTCTATGTCCAGAGGAATGGCTTCGCTATCATAGTTTTGTTTCTAAATTTGATAAGAATGTTTCCTTAGCATCGATCGATAATGGATCAGGTGATAATTTGTTTATTATTTTTGCACCTCAAGGAACGATAATTAAAGGATTTGATCATGAGTCAGAAGTAAGTCCATATGCGCGCGACGAACATGAGGTTTGGCCAGGAATCTATGAAGAAGTCCCAACCTCACTATTGTCTTTACTGGAAGATGAGGCGATAACTAAGGAAGATGTTACTTTTTGCTTTTGGCGTGAAAATAATGACTTGAGGTGGCAGAAGGGGGAGGTAGAGATTCCAGCGGGTGCAGAAGATGGTTCGGACTTTTTGCTAGGAACTATTTTCCGCACAGCAGAGGATTTTGTGGAATTTGCCGAAGGTTATTTTGAACTCACACTCCCCTTAGAGGTTGTTACACAAGTTTATGAGGGTGCAGCCATTACGAAAGAGATGATCAAAGCGTTAAATCCTGATGGTGACGTGGAGAAAATCCTTCGGGAGTTAACGGAGTTAGACTCCTAGCTGCTTATTGATTTTGAACATAAGGTGGTGCGAAATTGAAACTTTACATGGAAAAGCTGAATGCTGATGTTGCTAGGGATATTTTAAGCTGGCGATATGAACAACCGTATGATTTTTACAACAATGAACAAACGCCTGAAGCCATAAGTGAAATGCTTGCAGATTCATATTTTTCCGTATTTGATGATAATAAAGAGTTAGTAGGGTTCTTCTGTACAGGAAGCTCAGCGCAGGTTCCAAATGAGTCATATACATATTCTCAGGGGTTTATAGATATTGGCTTAGGGATGAGACCAGAGTTTACAGGGCAGGGAAATGGGACTCTATTTTTCACAGCTGTTCTAAGCCAAATTGATACAATGGTCGGGAAAAGCTCGAAACGTCTGACAGTGGCAAAATTTAATGATAGAGCGATACAATTGTATGAAAAATTGGGATTTAGCCGGGAAGCTGAATTCGTTAAAGGAAGTACTGTATTTATTGTTATGGTTAAAGTTGAAGCTTGATATCGTACTATTCTATTCTAATTGTAATAACAATTGTTGATTACTGGAAGGTGAAGAATGATCAATAAATGAAGGGCTGCCGATAGGCAGTCCTTTATTTATTGAACGGAAGTATTTCTTAATGACGAGCGAAAATAGGAAATAAAAACAGAATACTTTCTCTTTATCAAAGTTTTATTTACATATATCATTTTACTAAAGATACAGTGAGAGGGATAAAACTTTACATAATTCAAGCGATCTTAATAACTCTCAAAACAATTTTGTGAGTGTGAGTTAGGTTCCAGAGTAGGAGTACTTGGAGTGGAAGTGTTAAAATGATGTTTTTCAAAGAGGGGAGTTTGTTATATGTTTGGAATTATGGCTATTTCCGGTCTGTCTTTTCTTCTAGTGGCGATGTTTACGCCGCTGTTGATCTGGACGCTGCACAGGCTGAGGCTAACGCAGCCGATTCGCTCCGAGTTACCAGCGGATCATCAGGCCAAACGTGGTACACCGCTTATGGCAGGGTTGATCCTGCTTATTGGTATAGCGATCTCGTTACAGTTTCATCCCGGACCTCTA
Organism: Paenibacillus pseudetheri; assembly: GCF_924513355.1. NCBI lineage: Bacteria > Bacillati > Bacillota > Bacilli > Caryophanales > Paenibacillaceae > Paenibacillus > Paenibacillus pseudetheri. The sequence continues at coordinate 6,021 of NZ_CAKMAB010000060.1, read as the reverse complement.
ATGTTACTCTTATGCGTCACGTTTTTGTTGTTCAGCTCAGTCGGATTTCTGGATGATTTCAAAAAGGCTTTTTGGCAAAATCCATCCGGTATCACCGGTCGCTCAAAACTAGTGCTTCAATTTATTTTTACTGGAACCATTTTATATGTGTTGTTCCATTCGTTCGGGCTGACGAGCGATCTCGAGTTATTTCAAGGGCACTATCTGCAATTGCCTTTGTATCTTTATGTCGGAATCATTTTGCTGTTTGTGGTGGGCTCCGCAAATGCCATCAATTTTACGGACGGTCTTGATGGGCTACTGATCAATGTGGCTATTCCGACGTATTTTTTCTTTTTTATGATATCGGACAAACCTGAAGTGCAGACATTTTCCCTTGTCATGATTGGCTGTCTGCTTGGGCTTTTCCTTTACAATATTTATCCGGCAAGAGCTTTTATGGGCGATACAGGATCACTGGCGATTGGTGGCTCTCTTTCCATTTTAGCTGTCATTGAGAAGGTCGAGCTTTTGATTCCGATTTTGTTTTTCGTCTATTTTGCGGAGCAGTTGTCGGTCATTTTACAAGTTTGGTACTATAAACGAACTAAGCTGCGGCTCTTCCGAATGGCACCGATTCATTTCCATTTCAGTTTAAAATACGGATGGAGCGAAAACAAGATCGTGATGATTTTCGGTTTCATTTCGTGGGTATCTGTATTACTTTCCTGGTTGATTTGGAAATTTCTCATGCACTAAATAAATTTTATATTTACAAATCTATAAAATTAGATATAATAAAATGCATGGAACCTTTATTGATATTTAAAGCTTTGGCTAATGAGACACGTAGTCAAATTATGATGTGGTTAAAAACTCCGGAGGAATTCTTTGATGAAAAGCCTTATTTACAACAAGGCCTAAGTTTTCGAACTGGGATATGCGTGGGAGATATTCAAGCTAGATCGGGACTTGCACAGTCTGTTATCTCGAGTTACTTGTTGACTATGCAAAAAGCTGGTTTGTTGGAATCTGAGCGAATTGGGAAGTGGACGTATTATCGTCGGAATGAGAAGACAATTCAGGAATTTTCCGAGTATATTAAACAGAAACTATAAATGAGAGGAGGGAAGACTTTTTTTTGATATATCATATCTACAAATCTGTATATGTAAATACAAATATAAATGGAGGATTATTTTAAAGATGAAAAAGATTAACCCGTTACTTATCATTATTCTGGCTTTAGGTGTATTTGGTATTATCACTACGGAAATGGGGATTATAGGTGTTCTACCGCAGATCACTCAAAAATTTAATATAACGCCTTCACAGACTGGATGGCTTGTAAGTATATTTGCTTTAGTCGTTGCCATTTCTGGTCCATTTCTAACATTACTGGCTTCTGGTATTAATCGTAAAGTTATTCTATTAACGGCTGTACTTATTTTTGCAATTTCAAATGTTGTGTACGCTTATACAACTATGTTTGAAGTAATGCTGATTTTCCGCATTATTCCTGCTATTTTTCATCCTGTCTTTTTTTCAGTTGCTCTTGTGACCGCTGCTCAACTTGTCCCACCAGAAAAGAGTACTAAAGCAGTTACAAAGGTTTTCGCCGGAATCACAGTCGGGTTTGCTTTCGGTGTGCCTTTGACTTCTTATCTCGCGGAAAAAATATCATTAGAAGTTGCTTTCCTGTTTGGTGCTGTTGTAAGTATAATTGCCTTTTTAGGGATACTCGCTTGGCTTCCTTCCATGCCTGTTAAAGAAAAAATGTCTTATGGCAAGCAGCTTGGTATATTACGCAAACCCCTATTATGGTTAAATATAGTGACAGTTATTTTTATCTTTGCAGCGATGTTTTCTGTATATAGTTACTTTGCTGAGTATCTTGGTCAAGTAACACATATGAATGGGTCATGGATTAGTATCATGTTAATGGCCTTTGGTATAGTCATGATTTTTGGGAACTTTTTATTTGGGGGCCTTTTACATAAAAGCATTCCAAAGACCGTCATCATGTTTCCTCTGCTATATGCGGTAACTTACTTCTTCGTTTATTATCTAGGTTCTTATTTTATTCCGATGGTTATTATCATAATCATTTGGGGGGCAGTGCATTCCGGCGGACTCATTGTCAGTCAAGCATGGTTAACGACCGAGGCGAAAGAAGCTCCCGAATTCGGTAACAGCTTGTTTATTTCATTCTCCAATCTTGGAATTACGATAGGAACTTCTATCGGTGGTTGGTTTATTTCTCGCTCGGGTATACATGAACTCATCTGGATTGGAATTATTTTTTCCCTGCTTGCTTTCTTATCAATCATAATCAAAATAAAAATTTCAAACTTAAACGGAGCAGAAGCTAAGCTGGGTGATTAACGGAGATTGAATTTATTAAAATAGCGATAGCCAAGTATCTATTTCTCCGGTACAAAGCTGTCGCTTTTTTCTATTATTGAGGACTACAGACTTGTATTTTTCATTGTTTTGCTTTATTTTAATTAGACCCCATGAAGCTATTACATAAGTATAAGAAAGAGGTTTATCCATGAGTAAAACGTATCTATTAAAAATCTGCCTAGCCATCACCCTCATACTCGGAACAGCTACCGCTTGCACTTTCGCCGAGCAGTCTACTCCAGATCAAGCTCCATCTATAACAACAAGTCCTAGCCCTAAATCTGATGCTACGGCAAAGAATACAGAAGAGGACAACAGAAGTTTATTAGATGCTAAGGTAACACGGGTGGTTGATGGAGACACCATGAAGCTGACTATCGACGGTAAAAAAGAAACGGTGCGCTTGCTACTAGTCGATACGCCAGAATCAGTAAATCCGAATATCCCTGAACCACAACCATTTTCGATAGAAGCCTCTGATTATGCCAAAAAGATGCTTACAAATAAAGATGTGCAAATTGAACTAGATGTATCAGAACGAGATAAATATGGTCGTCTACTCTGTTATCTCTATATCGATGGCAAGATGTTTAATGAGCTTCTGCTAGAGCAGGGTTATGCACGTGTGTCATATGTATTTGCGCCTAATACGAAATACGTAGATCAATTTAGAGCTATTCAGGATAAAGCAAGAGAGCAGGGCATTGGCATCTGGAGTATTGAAAATTACGCGCAAAACAATGGTTTTCATGTTCCAAAAACGAAATAAACATCTAGTAAAATCAATTTTTATAGAGCTACCATGTGGTAGCTTTTTATATTAGGGAGAACATGCTCTGAATGGATGTATTTGACAAAAGAATGTTTTAAATGTGATACTCTAGTAGTTGGTACTAGTATCAGGTTACAATTCGAGGAGGATTGCCCTTATGAAATACTTCATTATTACAGGAACTTCAAGAGGAGTTGGAGAGTCTATGGCAGAACAACTTGTCTCTCCTGATCACTATCTGTTTTGTATCTCACGTGAAAGAAATGAGAGTTTAGCAAGCAAAAGTAGTAATATAACCTACTATGAATTTGATTTGAATCACATTCATCTGATTGAATCTCTGATGGGGAGTATTTTCAATTCTATTGACGTGTCAAAAGCGGAAGGAATTTACCTTATTAATAACGCTTCAATGATTGCTCCTGTCTCATTTATTGATACAGCTAGTGTTGATGAAATAACGGGAAATATAAATGTGAATTTATTAGCTCCCATTATACTAACCTCAATGTTTATAAAGCATACGAATGGTCTTCTAATCGACAAAAGGATCTTAAATATATCATCCTCTTCTGCTAAGAATCATCATCCTGGAATGAGTCTGTATTCAGCAGCAAAAGCAGGGTTAGATGTTTTTTCACAATGTGTGGGACTAGAACAGAATCCCTCTAAAACACCAGTTGGAATTATATCGATCTGGCCAGGAATGATTGATACCAATCTGCAAAAAGAGGCTAGAAGCCAGGATAGATCAATATTTCCATCAGCAGAGATATTTGAGGTGGTTAAGGAAACTGGGATGCTCACGACACCACAGGAAACAGCACAACATATCATTGAGTTTTTGTTTAAACCTGATTTTGAACACGGAGCAGTTGTGGATATTTACGACTATTCAAAGCTTACACAACATTTAGGTGTATCTGCAGAATAAAACAACTAGCTTTCGGAGGGGATTATGCGAGATATAGATAACAGCATTTATTATTGACTGGATGATGATCGGATCTGGACTAACTAAAGATGAATTTTTGGAAAAGAACAAAGAAATATAAGCCATTAAGGAGAGAGGGTGCTGTTAAATGAGCAATTACATTATGGAGCTAAGAAAACAAGTAGGTTCGAGGCCGCTTATTATGGCAGGAGCTTGCGTTTTATTGTGTAACGAACAGCAAATACTATTACAACGCAGAACGGACAACGGTTGCTGGGGATTGCCAGGTGGCTCGATGGAGCTGAGGGAGACTTTGGAAGAGGTTGCTAGAAGGGAGCTTTTTGAGGAGACAGGTTTACAAGCCAGAGGACTTGAATTGTTTGACATGTTCTCTGGACAAGACCTTTATTACAAATATCCAAACGGTGATGAAGTATATAATGTTGTAGCCGCTTACCTATGTACAGAATTTGATGGGGCTCTTAAAGAAGATGGAATTGAAGTGCAAGAAGTCCGTTTTTTTAATTATGGAGAATTGCCTAGCGAGTTGTCACCTCCTGATGTTCCAATCATTAAGAGATTTATGGATCGTTTTATGAAGTAAGACCACATCTCACTTAAAGTGTCACCTTTCCTAGGGAACCATAATACGATGAAATATGAACCATGACATTAGCCCGGAAAGGTGTGCGATTATGAACGGAACAATCCTCAATTTCTTTGCTGGCGGGAATACGGCTCACGGCTTTTACAGCCTCTATGAGTCGTCATTGCAAAGTTTAACGCGTCTGTATGTTTTAAAAGGAGGCCCAGGTACGGGGCAGACCAAACTGATTAGAGAAATCGGAGAGCAGTTGAATCAACAAGGTTATGAGATCTGGTTCATCCACACTGCATCAGATAACGATTCATTCGACGGTGTGATTATTCCCAAATTAAATATAGGAATTGTGGATGGAACAGCTCCGCGTGTAATAAACCCTGAACTGCCTGAAGAGTCCATTGTATTCGTAGATTTGGAGCAGGCCGCCGATCAGTTCCAGTTGTGCCAACAGAAGTTGGAAATCGATAATTTAGTCGGAGCCATTAAACAAGAACATGAATTGGCTTATGCTGGTTTTGCTGAAGCTCTTCGCATACATGATGAATGGGAAGCGATTTATATCGCGAAAATGGATTTTCAAGCAGCCGATGAGCTGACACAGGAGTATATTAAGCTTTTGTTTGGAGATCAGAAATCTGAAAAATCCAGCCGGGTAGATCATCGTTTTTTAGGTGCGGCGACGCCGAAGGGGGCAGTGGATTTTGTTCCTAATCTAACCTCAGGACTAAAAAGATATTTGGTTAAAGGACGTGCGGGCTCCGGAAAATCTACACTGTTGAAGAAAATAGCGGCTGAAGGCATCAAGCGTGGTTTCGATGTTGAAATTTACCACTGTGGTTTCGATCCAAATAGCCTTGATATGATTATTGTGCGTGAGCTTGGATTTGCTATTTTTGATAGCACGGCTCCGCATGAGTACTACCCTGATCGGGCAACCGACGAGATCGTCGATATGTATTCCCGGTGTATACTGCCTGGTACAGATGAAGAATATTCCGAAGCTATAGCCGGCATTAAAGAGCGATATTCGAGCACCATGAAGCAATCCACACAGCATCTTACAGACGCAAAAGTATTCCTAGTTGCATTAAAGCAAATCTATACAACTACCCTGAATTTTGATCGAGTAGACCAGATTAAATCGCAGATTTTAGAGGGGATCAACGAGATTGTTGAAAGTCCACTGGAGGTTTAAACCCTCATTTAAGGGGATGTCCCAAAAGCCATGAAATGGCTGCTTGGGTCATCCCTTTTTCTAGTAGGATATACGTGGGCGCTTTGAGAGGACGCTCCGCGAACGGACCGTTGTTCCAATCGCTGTGCTCT
>NZ_CAKMAB010000059.1:0-33114 GCF_924513355.1 Paenibacillus pseudetheri | reverse complement strand
CTGAAAAGTCTGCTTTCACGTTATCTGGAACTTTGTTAACCTTTTGGAACCGCCGTATGCGGACCCGCATGTACGGTGGTGTGAGAGGACGGAGGCTTACCGCCTCCTCCTACTCGATTATGAAGTGAGAGTTTTTCTGATAGGAATCGTCTATACAGTATCGTGCTTCAAGGAGGCTATAAGGTGAAACATGTACCGAAAGTTGAAAAAGAGGATGAGAGGCAATGGATCCTAAACGTTCTGGATGGACATAAGGGAGACTATTCGTATCTTGTGGATCGATATAAGAACAAAATCTATGGTCTTTTGAGAGGGATGGGGGCTAGTGATCAAGATGCGCAAGACATCACTCAGGAGACTTTTATAAAAGCTTATCGTAAGCTGGCTTCACATGACTTGGATAAAAATTTTGCGGCTTGGATATATACGATCGCGACTAATTTACTGAAAGATTTGTGGAAAAAAGGCCGACCTACAGCGAGCTTGCCGGACGATCTTTCGGAACCTTCTCTTTCAGATAATCCAGAAGAAGAATTCATTCGATCGGAGCATCGTACTGAGCTGCTTCACCTGATGCAGAAGCTACCACCTAATTATCGTACGGCGTTGTTGCTTCGTTACACCAATGATTTAAGCTATGAAGAAATGTGTACTCTCTTAGAGGTCCCTTTAAGTAAGATCCAAAATGACCTTTATCGTGCAAAACAGCGATTGAAACAAATCATGACACACCAGGAGGTGAAGAGCGATGAAGTGCTTAAGTCCATTTGAGATCGAGCAATACATCCTAAGTACACCCGCCTCCCGACATTTGGAAGGTGTTGATCATATCGCTGCTTGTGCCCATTGCAATTTAATCTATCATACGCTATTAGAAGAACAAGAGGAGTGGTCGCAAGCGTTGTTTGAGGAGAAGCTGCCAAATTCTTTTACTGCTCAAGTTATGGCTTCAATAGAATTCGTAGAACTAGAGAAAGTAACGGTACCAGACAGGAATCAAAAGAATCCGAAGATACTTAAGTCACTAAGAATAGTCATGGGAGCGGCTTTGTTACTTGTTGTTCTGAGTGCCGTGATTTTGTATTCCGTACCTTCGTTAGCGGAGACTTTACGTTCTCTTTTTGTAAAAAATAATATGGACATAGGCCTTCTTCGAGCACAAGAATTTGGGTTGGTAGAACATCCTAATATCAAGGTGAAGGATAATGGCTACACAATAAAAATAGATGAAGCAGTGGCAGATCCTACACGGGTAATTATTGCATTACAATTGTTTGGCCCAAATGGGAAACATGACAGAAAACGGTTGGTTTTTGCTGATGGAAACCGTATTCAAGTAAAAGATGATCAAGGAAAGGTTGTTGGGGAATTATACGATATGGGATTTACCGATGACTTTTACTATATGATCGTTAATTTCTCGGAGCCACTACAAACCGACCAAATTACAATCGAAGGTCATATTACTGAATTGGGAAGTGAACGAAAGAACATTCCTATTCTTAAAGGAGATTGGAATTTCAATTTTTCGATGGATATGACTGAAGCGAATAAACAAACGACTTCAACTCCACTGATGGGGAGCTACACCTCTCCTTATGGTTTAACAGTAACCTTGAAAAGATTAACGCATATGGTACAAGGAGTCCGTTTTGAGTTTGATACGGAGTTAAGTGAAGAGGCATTGCGTCGTTCTCCTGGTAAACTATGGAAGCAGCAAGGGATGAAGTTCCATTTTGAGGATAGCGCGGGAGAAGAGATTCAGAGTGTCAATCCTAGAAAATCCCCGAATAAGAGTTTTGTAATGTCAAGTTCTTCGACTCCAGGTGATAAGCCTGGATTAATGCATTGGAGCTATACGTTTCCATCTTTACCACAGGATACACCATATACTTTCGTATTCGATGGATATTTCATTCCTGAGAAGGACGGTTCGAGGGTACAATTTGAGCCTTCCAAGTTGAAGGAACATCCGATTCCCTTTGCATTTGAGGGGGATGAGCTGATGTTAAATGACTTTACAGTGGAATCACCACCAAATACCAACAGCTCACAGCAGGAGGGTTCATTACACTTTAGTGGAAGATTCAGAAATGAGTTTACGAACAGTGAGTGGATATTTAAGGACCTTGAGGGTAAAGAGTATCCCATCTCAGGACAAGGAGTTTTTTCTACTGATGGGTCCGGATGGAAAGATGGTTATATCGTAATCGTTGAATCGCAGTCCAATAACAAAAAGAATTTTTTTGAGTTCCGTGCTGCTGGTCTTACTAAGATCCCTGAACAGCTTCAATTAATACGCACGATAGTCAACCGATTATATACCAATGTAGATTGGTCCGTTCCTATCATGGAGGTTAGCAAAAAATAGTAAAATCAATCTTTTACCTTCCGGTTTGTACAAGCAGAAAAGGAGGATTAAGCATCTCATATACTATCACAATCGAAAAGAGGTGGTAGTTTATGACTGCTGCAGAGAAGAAAAAAATTCAAAGAGCTTTGAATGCTTTGCGTAAGCAAAGAGTGATTCTGAAAGAAAGCCTTAAAAGAATTGAAGCATTGCTTTGCAGATTGCCTATTGGCAGTCGTGAAAGATTTGAATTGTTAGCAGTAAGAGATTCAATCGTAGAAGCGCTCCGACTCAATGCTATTGCTATACGAAATTTAAAAGACATTACTTGTGCTTGTTAATTCGTTGAACTTCTGAATTCTTTCTTATTGATCTGACGGGTATCGATAGCTCAATAAACACGATAAGGCAGCCGGTCAGTCAATGTGATCGGCTGCCTTTATTCAGCAAACGGGCAGGATAGTTGAAGTTCAAACGCGGGAAAACGTATCATCAATAGGGTTTAACCCCTAAGATGACTCTTAGTTTTTTTATATGACTTAATACAACAATATTTACAAATTCATGATACGATATTGCTAAATCAGGAAATAGATGCTCCATATGTAAGATAGAATTAATTATTGATGGAACTGTTGAAGATGAATCATAACAAAATGATTGATAATCAACCAAGGATGTTTACTGAAACTATTATGACTCAGTAGAATGGGGGCCACTATATGTCATTAGTTAATGAAAAAGAAGAGTGTTTACTTATCGAGACATTAAAATCGCATATACCAAATGTAGAGGAATTACTGAATCCAGCAGTTGAAGAATCAGAAATAAACCTTTTCGAGAGCATGATGAACTGCAAATTTCCAGAAGATTTCAGAAAGTTATACATGAATTCTAATGGAGAAGGAGAGCAGATTTTTGGCGTTATGGCTGGTCTTGGTTGGATGAACATTGAATCGATAGTAAGCAACTGGAAGTCCCTTTTGGAATCAGCATACGATATTATATCCAGCAAACCAGATGTAATAAAAGATGGGAACTACAGAGAAGGCTGGATTCCTTTTGCCGAAGATGGTGGAGGCTCATATTTGGCAATTGATTTAGACCCTGGAGAAAAGGGCGTTTATGGGCAAATTATAACGATAGATCACAATTCTAGTTTTTCATATGTTATTGCGGAAAGTTTGGGACATTTCTTTGAATTTATCGATTCGAGCCTCAGAAATAGTAGTATTGGTATTCGTGAAGAAGATGATGTAATCATATTATCCCGTGAAAGTGGAAGTTTGTTGGATGATATTTTGGCTTTGACTAAAATGGATATCGAAAAGAACAGCCTTATCCCTGTAAGCGGATTTTGGGAAGAGTATTTTAAAGACGATGTTGAGAGTGGTTTTGTATCTTCAAAAACATTGAAAAAAAAGAGAATGGTATTTATTAGAGCTGATCAAGCTCAAAAATACGGAGCAATATCTTTGGATATTTTAACCCATATGGTTAATCTTAAAGAACTTATTATACATGCGGATGAAATTACTAATTTCGATGTACTTAAACGGTTGCCTTCTTTAGCAGAACTTGTGATAGGATCAGAAGCTTTTAAAGAGTCTGATTTGAAGTACTTAGTTTCTTTAGATGGGTTAAGGAAGCTAACATTAATAGGACTTCCATTAAAAGATATACATAAACTGAAAGATATAAAGAAATTAAAGAGTTTGAGATTATGTAGAATGAACTCAATTGATAGGGGATTAATAGGAACTATAAAAAATTTGAAGGAACTAAGTTTAGAAGAAATGGAGGTTGGCGACCTGCTTTATATTTCAAACCTTAATAAGCTAATAAAACTAGAGCTCAAACAAGTGACAATACCACATTTATCATTCTTAAAAGCTTTAAAGAATCTAACGTTTTTTGAGACGGATAGCTGTGCAATAGATGAATCACATATAGAGGTTATAGGAGAATTGAAGAAATTAAAGCAATTCACTTATCCGGTTGGAGATTTAACAATACTCAAAAATTGTAAGAGTCTAAAGCAGATTGGAGTAGATGCATCAAGACTTAAAGGGTTGGAGGAAATTTCAGACTGTAATATAGTCGGTATAACTATATTTCATGCAACATCGAAAGAGAACGCAAAGTCCGTAGTCGCGGAGTTTAATAAATACTTTAAACTTCAGTCATATGGATGGCAGGTAACATGGAAAGATTAATGAAACTTGCCTACACTGAGCTTTATCATAATAGGGCGAAATTTTTATAAAAGAAAGGAGGCTAGCCATATTGGTTAGTCTCCTTTCTTTTTGCTGTTAGACCTACTTGACAGAAGTCTATATTTCGATTTGTCGAAAAAAGATAAGGGCTTGGTAATACTTCATTTAATAGAAGCCTCACTGATACCTAATAAAATACTATAAAGGAAATGGAAGATGGGACAGAGGGGCCTTTTTGCGAAACAAGAAATAATATACATGGGTCTGTGAAGTTTACAATAGTAATCTAATCATTGAACGTCTAGCATTAAGTATAATGGAACGACGCATTAGGCAGATAAGGCGTACTACGGGTTGTTTATATTTTTTCGAAATGGAGAGTTTATGAAGAAGACTATTGTTTTTGTATTATCAATACTTATATTATTCTCAGGATTCGCAACACAAAGTTATGCGTCGTTGTCAGATACGCAATCTGGGGCAATACAAGCGTTGCTGGATGATGCCTCTCGTATATCAGGTGTGCCGGGAATATCAATTTCAATACTTGTTGATGATGAAGTGTTCTACTTTTCTTCCGGGTATGCAGACCGTGATAGTGGGGTGTCTGCAAGTGAAAATACACTATATGAGTTGGCCTCGGTCAGTAAAGCTTTTACTGGCATGGGTATTCTGCTGTTGGAAGAGCAAGGGCTGCTGTCAATGACTGACACTGTCCAAAAATATTTACCTTGGTTTACGTTACAGTATCAAGGGAAACCTGTTGATATGCAAAGCCTTACACTCAATAACTTTCTTCACCATACTAGCGGCCTAACAAATGGTAGGCATTCTCAAAATATTCCACAAGGCAATACACCAGATTTGCTGCAAAAGACTGTGGAAATGCTGGTAGATGCTGAGTTGGCGTTCCCTCCCGGTGAACAGTATAGCTATGGAACCGTTAATTATGACGTATTGGGTTTGGTTATTGAGATTGTGTCGGGACAAAGCTATGAAGACTTTATGAGGGAACAGGTATTTCAGCCGTTAGGTCTTCACCAGACGTATGTTTATAAAGAAGATGCACAAGCCACCGGACAGTTGGCACAGGGCTACCGTTCTTCCTTTTTTAAGACAACTCCATATAACGCGCCGGATTATTCCGGGAATAAACCCGCAGGCTACATCATTTCTTGTACAAAAGATATGGCGCGTTGGATGGGCATACAGATGGGTATTGTGAAGGACATACCCGAAATATTCCATACGGTTATCGAAAAATCACATCAGGGTGATATGTCTGTTCCGGCTGTCAACGAAATGTATTACGCGGCGGGCTGGACGGTAAACGCCAACCAAACGATTATAGAGCACCCAGGGGGAAATCCCAATTTTGGAACCGAAGTGATCATTCTGCCGAATGAACGAACAGCCGTCTGCTTGCTGACCAACGGTGCCAATATCAATAGAAGCGTGGTACTAAAAGTTAAAGATATATTAGACGGCAATCTAACGCAGTCATATGAAATAAGCGGCACACAGCTTTTGGACATCATTTTATCGTCTACCACAATTATTCTTTGCCTATTGGCTGTTCTGTTCTTTATCTTAGGATTACGCAGAAGGAAAACGAATGAGCGGCAGCCAATGACAATAAAGCGAATAATCGTAACAGCTATTTTGCTGATTGCTACGATTGCCCTATGTATAATGTGCTGTGCATTAGATTGGCCAACGATACTTATTTGGCAAACATATAGTATTCTTACAGCTTTGATTTCGTCGGCATTATTAACAGCAAGCATTACATGGTTTGTATACACTCACCTATATAATGCCTCGCTCCGAAAATAAGCATTTTGTTCGGTCGCTTTATTGGTAAAATGCGTATAGCGTATTTTGTTTGGTACAGCGGAAAGTAGAGTTACGAATAACACAGGAAGAATTAAACTATAAATAAGCATATATGCGGTAAAGCTGTGTGTTGATAGTGAGAAAGCATTGATTTAACGCCAGATTCACCTCAATATAACCATTTAAAGTTCAAGCAGAGATACCACCTGAACTTTTCTTTTGTTGAAATACTTGCACAATCCTTAGTGATTCTCAATCTACATACTGGCAGTAAAGCTCAATGTTACTATACATCGGATTTGTTGGGTTTCCGTTCATTACCGGAATCTCGTTATTCGAGTACATCCGGCGTCGAAGATTGACATTGGCGGCTTTTAAATGCGAGTTGGCCAAATAAATAACCATTGTGTAACCCACCCACTGTCAAACTGAGGCGATGATGACTGAGAGAGCGCAAGATGCGGATCTCCGAGAAAATTGATGCGTTCAAAGCCAAGAGCAACTACAAGTTGATTAATTAAACCGAAGTCGGAAGGTGAGTACATAGAATTCCAGAGAAAACCGATAACCAATACGCTGAACAACGCAGGAATGAAGAACGCAGCCCGCAGCAGATTTTTTGTTTTAATCTTTTATTGAGAAAGACCGCTAATGGAATGGCTAGCAAATTCTGTCCGAGCATCGCGAGTACTGCATAGATTAAAGTGTTGCTAATACCTGTTAAATAGAGTGAATCTTTAAATAGAGCGATATAATTGTTTAAACCAACAAACTTGACAACAACGGGATGCACGTCCTACCAATTTGTAAAGCTGTATAAAGCGGTCTTTAGCGTCGGTTATATGAAAAAGGTACAATAAATAAGTAAGGCAGGAAGAAGAAGCAGAACATAATTGATTTCTCGTTTGAAAATGTTTGGTTTGTTCATGCGCAACAACTTTTAGCTTATAGGATGTACAAGAGACAAATCGCCTTGCCCCTTGTAATTTATACGACCTATTTAGATTTCTCCAGCAGCTTAACTGCTTTCTTGTCTACCGCTTCTAGCACTTGACGAGGCGTTTTAGTACCTGCTATGATTTCTTGAATACCTTTTCCTAGATCTGAGAAAGCAGGGCCAGCAACGCCCCAATTATTAACAAGGTACATGACATTGCCGCCTTGAAAGCTTCTTGAAGTAACCCCTTTCAAAAAAAGAGGAGCCTCCTTTATTATCGACCCGTTGAATTACAAGCGATAGCGGATACATGAAGGATGTAATCTCAAATCTCATACATTAAAAGAGACAGTTTTGAGGAGTATTCGTATGGAACATAAATTAACCTTAATTAATGTTTTTGCCGGCATAAATTCAGAGGAAGCAGTCTTTGAAGAGCTTCCTGCAGAATGCATAAGCGATAAAATATTCAAATTATGTGCATCTCCTGGGCTGGCTCTAGGGCTTGCGAAAGGAGATATAATAAAACTCCTTCCCAATGGAGAGTTTGAATTAATTAAACATGGTGGAAATTTCTGCATTCAAATTTACAAAGAGGAGCTTGTTAAAGAAAAGATAGAGACAGCTGAATCTATAGTCAAACGAGAGCTTTCCGGTTCTTTAGATGGATTTCATAATGGCTCGCTTGCCTTCACCGCGCCCATCAGGAATGGATTTCATGCCACCAATAAGGTTTTCAATGTAATTAGAGATTTATTAGAATCGGAGTACTATTACTCTAATATTTATGAATATCCATATAACTTTGACGATGAAGAGTTAGTTAGCTGGGCTAGAGATCTGGATTAATCGCTTCAAAATATCAGTTCTCCGGCATCATACACTATCTCTGGGCCACATTTTTCAATATGATCTCCAATCCTGAGTCAAAAAAATAACGCGTAATCATAATATACCCAAAAGCTCAAGAGTTGCAGGAGGCAGATATGGTAGATGAAAGGCATCTTGTTTATTTCAAAGAACTCCTGGAAGGAAATGCTGTAATTTCTTTTAAGGCATACCTTTCAAATAATGAAGATTCTTTGCGCAAGCAATTATCTCCGGCGAGATTTGCAAGACTGAAGTTCAAGTCAATTGATGAAATAATAAAGATTCTTGACGAAGAGAATGTATCCTACAGCATTAATGATCATGCCGTAAGAAACGAAAAATATTTAGCAACCTTTCATCTGGATGCCTTGAATGAACAAGGTAGGCTTAAGGAAGGATTCAAAAACACCCTATTCAGAGGAACTGTTCACAACTTTAAAACCAAGGGGGAAGAAGCAGTCTTAACCCTCTATAAATACATCGAATACCCTAAAAAAATCAATAACAAAAAAAATATAGAAAAACTCCAAGACATCGAATGTTTCGCCGAATTGGAATTATCCTTAGGGGATGAAAGTCTTGGCTTATTTTTATTAAAGGCTCTAGCCTCTATTGAGCGTCAGCTTTCCGAAGTAGATGATATTGTCCTTAAAGCTCAAGAAGCAGTCATGAAGCACCATTCATCGAAAAGAGATTAATAACTTCCTAATTGGAGAGATTTGCCCTTTCAATTACTGAAATGGCAGGCCGCGAACGATGAAGGAGGACAATGATACCAGCCCAAATTCTAAACCAAAAAATCAATATTGAAAAAAGGTGATGGATATGCAAATCAATAAAGAGTCATGCCGAGGGATCATTCTGGAATTCGACATTAGGAGAACAATTATTCTCAATTTATATATTAAAGAATGGTCTATGCCAGAATATAGAGTCATAATGACAAAACCGGAGATTGGCGTATATATTGAGTTATATTATTTTCCATCAATTGACGTTAATATTCCTGCAAGATTCGCAACAGTCGGCCTATCTAATTCCATTCGGAAAACTGGAAAACCTATTGATAATGAATGGATGATAGCTTTAAAACCCGATTTGGGACAAGAAAACATTGATCGCATATTCTCATATTTCTGTGACATAATTGCCCATAATATTGAACATATACAATCTTCGGAAGTACCACGAGTAATGACTGAGAGCGCACTCGCACCAGAAAATTGGACTACAAAAGCCCTCTTGATTGATGAACTAAGAGGAGAAAGTGAGGATTTAGAACAAATAAAAATAGGTGAAGAAATAATTAATGTCTTGTGGGTAGTACCAATTACCCCCAAAGAATCGCGTATAATTTTACAAGAAGGCATAGATGCTTTTGATGCTTACATAGATAATCATCACTATTCCATAATTGATCCCACTCGTCCTGATTAATAAGAGCAGTTCAATATCATTCGCACGCATTTTATTCCGATCTCAGACAAGTCATTGAGCTGACGAAAAACGATACTTCAATAAATAAGCAGCAGTCTAGGGCATTATTTTCCCTGAACAGGGGTAATGGTTCTAGAGTATGACAGCGGAATTCTTGGATGATACTATAAGCTTAATGTGCCGAAAACGTATAAAAGAGAGGAATACATACATGACCAACAAACTATACTACACTTCTACATACCTTACTGATTGGCAGACCCGTATTACTGAAACGATAGAACGAGAAGATGGACTTTATGTTATTTTGGAGGAAACCGCTTTTTATCCGCATGGCGGTGGGCAACCTTGTGATTTAGGGACTATACAGGATATCCCTGTACTTGATGTAATCAGTGAGGAAGATCTTGTCCTGCATAAGCTGGAACGTCTGCCTGATGAGGAAGAGGTAAATTGTCAGATCGATTGGAAGAGGAGATTTGACCATATGCAGCAGCATAGTGGACAGCACTTACTCTCAGCCTTGTGTCTCGATCTGTTTCAGTTTGTGACTTTAAGCTTTCATTTAGGTGAAGATTATTGCACCATTGACATAGAAGCGCCAGAATTAACCCCTGATCAATTTCAATACATTGAGAGAGAGGTTAATCAGCAAATTTACCGGAACCATAACATCCTGAGCTATTTTGTAACAGGGGAAGAGGCTTCACAGCTTAAACTAGTCAAACAGCCAAAAGTGACGGAGAACATCCGGATTGTAGAAATCAAAGATGTTGAATATAATGCTTGTGGTGGTACACATGTATCTGCAACAGGTGAGATTGGTATAATTAAGCTTCTGAAAGCGGAGAAACAAAAAGGCAATACGCGGATCTATTTTAAATGTGGATACCGTGCTTTGGAGGAGTTTAATAGCAGTCTACAAATTGTTGGAGCAATATCTTCCAAGTTCAATACGGGAAAAGATGAAATTATCGATCGCATTGAAAAATGGGAGAATGAACAAAAGCAGCTTCAGGCTGAAATTATCCTTCTTAAAGAGAAGAATGATGATTACGTCGTAAAGGAGCTTTTAGCCCAGCAAGAAGGAACGCTGATCGCAAAAGTGTTTGAGGATAAATCGCTGAAAGATTTACAAAGCTTAGCTAACAAGCTTACCGCGAAATGCGATGTTCCGGTTTTATTGGCTAGTTCTGCAGAGAATAAGGTTGTATTTGCACAGAATGGCAGCGCGGAGGTCTCCTGTGGAGCTTTTTTCAAAGAGCATCTTAGTACCTACAATGGAAAAGGCGGAGGCAGTGATAAATTAGCGCAAGCTGGATTCCCGACATGGGATGACGCTTTTGCGTTTTATGAGTTTGCTAGTTGTTAAGATTACTTTGTTGAAGACAGAAGACCTGACTACGGTAGTCTCCGTGGATCAGGTTTTTTTAATGCTTAAAGCGAGAAATAAGAAACTTTTTCCAAAATATACCGTCTAATTACATATCATATAGGGCCGAGGGAGACGAAAAGAAATGAATAAATGGAAGGTAACGCTAGGAATCTTAGCTGTTTTGATTTTAAGTACGGGGTATGGATCGGTATCTGCTCAAGCAGAAAGCCAAATTCAATTCAACTATAAAGAAATCGGAATTAGCAGTAAACAGATCATTGCAGAGAATACAACTTTTGTGCCTCTGAAATCACTCGCAGATGCTATGGGGTATACATTATCTTGGGATCAACCATCCCAAACGG
Organism: Paenibacillus pseudetheri; assembly: GCF_924513355.1. Taxonomy (NCBI): domain Bacteria; kingdom Bacillati; phylum Bacillota; class Bacilli; order Caryophanales; family Paenibacillaceae; genus Paenibacillus; species Paenibacillus pseudetheri. The sequence goes on along the minus strand of NZ_CAKMAB010000059.1, from coordinate 21,728 downwards.
CCAAGCTTGTTCGTCCTGAACGTGAGGTTATCTTCACAGCTGGTACTGTAAAGTCAAAAGTGAACGATGCGGTGGTGACCTTAACAAAATCGCCACGTATTATAAAAGGCTCGGTGTACGTGCCATTGATCTCAGCGGTCAGTGCACTTGGAGGTAAAGCGGGGATTAATAAAGCGGATGGAGTTATCCAAATTGTAGATGAGGCAAAATTGGTTTCTGCTTCTGTAGATGGAAGATCCTATTGGATATCTCAGAAAAACGGAGATTTGTATTACCGTGCTACGTCAGCTGGGAAACCAGTAATTATTGGTCAACTACCGTTCAAGGAATCAGCTTACAACTACGCTTTTGAGATTAAAAAAGTTGGCAATGGTACGGACTTGCTACAGTTAACGGACAATCATTATGCTATGTTCACCGATTTCAATAGCAGTTATCAAGTATTGGTCAAAGCGGGCACTATTCTCAAGCAAATGGACTATCATTACAATAACTCGGCTTATATCCATGCGCCACAAGTGCCTTCCACTCAGCTATACATGACAGACGGGAAGAACGTTCAGTATATTACTAAGGATGGCGGTTTGGGCAAGTTGTTTGAGATGGAAAAGTTAACAGGAGCAACTGGAGATTTCATAGTGGAGTATGCCGCGGAAGATGTTGTGCTCGTACGTTTATTAGATACGACTCAATTATATATGGTGTATAGAAGCGCTGGAGAAATCATTAATCTTTATGAAAAACTAATTACTAGTGAGGATCGTAAGGAATGGGATAGAGTAAATGATGGCAGAGATCCATATGTATTGACCAGAATGTTAGTGTTGAAGAGTCGCAAAGGGAATGTACTGACATTCACCTATACTCCAATCCTTGAGGAAAAGGCAAAAACAGTAACGTATACACTTCAATCCAAATAATTGCACTCACTTTTATGTAACTAGCAAAAAAGAGCGGTGTTTAAAATCGCTCTTTTTTGCATTTTGGATTATTTCATCATCATCGTACTTCCACTCTTAATCTGAACAGGTTGATCATTTACAGATAGCCAGACATCTATAGCAGCATTGTTACGGATGAGCGTTTTGTCAGCACTAATTTTCAGTGAATACAGAGCAGTGACATAATCATAAATCTCAATATTGGTTGCATACCAAATATCCGAATGACCACCTGCTTGTTGGCAAAAGGACTCGATAAGCTCCCAATTGTTCTGCTCAGCGAATTCATAACTATGACCCCAAACATAACAGAGTCTCAGTTTCTGGGATGGCCCTTCCGTTGTAAATCGCTCCCATACTTGATGCAGATCTTCTATATGATGACATGTTGGATGCCATTCCATGAAATTCAAAGGCATATCAAACTGTTTGGTAGAATGGACAGTACGGCTGTACTCAATCCCAACAGACTGTAGAGGAGCAATGATTTCCTGAGAGTATGTACCGTAGGGATAGGACATACCTCGCACCGGGTAATCCACCAGTTTCTCAAGTCGCTTACGGTCTTCAAATAGTTCATCGATCACCATGGGTAATGGAAGTCGTTCTAGATGTGGATGCGTGACGGAATGGGCAGATACCTCATGGTTCCTGAGCGAATGTTTAACATCAGCAAATGATAAGAATCCGGGTGCGTTTATCATTGCGCTATTTAAATGGAAAGTACCTTTAATCCCATATTGATCAAACATCTCCGCCAAGCGAATATCGTGTTTCTGTCCGTCATCATAGCTCATGGTGAGCGCCTTGGGCAATCCGCCCGGGAATAAGTTAAATTGAAGTTTCATGAATTTACACTCCTGTTCGTTTGTTCATTTCGAAAATTACCTCTTCCAATTATAAACATTAAACGTTATAATCGGTTTCCACGTCTAAACAATTAAAGTGTTTACAGAATGGAATACACGTATAAGGAGAGATGCTGCCTGCCTGACTTTCTCTATGTTGTAAAACTATTATATTTGAAAGACAGAAAAAACTCACTTTTATATTTTATCACTAACCTACTGGGTGTCCCAATCCTTTTTGCAGAATTGTTCACAACGAAATATGTGGTTGACCTCATTCAAAACTTCAATCCTAATGCCTACCAACATATCTTGTTATTAGTAAGTTTGCTTATCCTTATGTTATATCTCGCGGGCCTTAATAGTTCTCTTCGAGCCATTTCCATCACCAATTTATCATCCACCAGTATATATGAACTGGAACATAGTATTTTGGAAAAGACTTCTAAATTATCTACGGCACTTTTGGAAGACCCCGGTACAAAAACTAAAAGAGAAAAAGCAAAACGACTTTCTTTGATTGATCTGTTAGACCAATGGACGGGCGTAACAGTTCAGCTAATAACATTAGTTGCGTTAATGGTTGTCTTATCCGTTTATGGATTCTATATTTTGGCGTTGATCATTTTAGGAGTGCAGATTCTACAGCTTTATACTATGAAACAAATGTCTCAGAGAGTAGAGGCCATTTCAGCGGATCAAACCTCCTCTGTAAGAATGATCAACTATCTAGTCGATTTGTTGGTTAACAGAGATACGATTCCAGAAGTAAGAATGTACAGAATGTCCTCCTATTTATTTTCCTCAATGAAAGAGAGCTTTACGAATAACTTCAAACAAATGCACCGTAAGGTTATTTATTCTGAAAGCCTCAACTTCTCACAAAGCTTAATCATGATCTTATTAAATGCGACAACGATTGCCATTTTGGCGATCACGATCGGAAGTAGCGGACAGAGCGCTGGTCTCTTTGTGCTATTACTTCAGATATCCGGTCAATTATTCATCGTTATTCCTTCATTAACAAGAGTTTACACTGACTTGGTGAAGAGTCGTTTGCGTTACCAGAATTATACGTCTTATTTAGATTTGGAAGAACAGGTGCTTAGAGATCAGGAGGTGAATTCCAATAGGAACACCGATCCGATGGAGGTCCAAGTTCATCAGTTGTTTTTAAGATATCCGACCAACGCTAATAACACCCTTAGTAATATAAACATGACTATTCATCCAGGTGAACGAATTGCTTTTGTAGGTGAGAATGGTTCGGGTAAATCTACGCTTGTTAAGTTGATCTTAGGGTTGTATCCTGCAACAGCTGGAAACATCCAGTGGTTAAAGGTGAGAATGAAGTCTTAGTGCATAATGTGACACAGGATGCCAGAGTTGTTTTTCAGGATTTCATTAAGTTACAAAGACCAATTAGAGAAAACATTGCATTAGGTAATATGGCTACTATTCATGACGATTCAAGATTATTATCCGCGATGAGAACAGCAGAAGCTGATAATTATGGTGTTGCGTTGGATTCCTTAGTAGGTCCTCAGTTCGGAGGGATAGATTTATCTGGGGGGCAGTGGCAAAGACTTGCGATTGCACGAGCCTATCTCAATGACGGCGCTCTTATGATTTTTGATGAGCCGACTGCTGCCCTGGATCCTTATGCGGAACAACAGGCGTTTGATACTTTTATGAAATTAGGAGAACAACAGACTTCCATTATTGTGACTCACCGGCTGTATATGTCCAAATTCGTCGATAGAATTTTTCTATTTGAGGATGGAGAAATCGTGGAAAGTGGAACGCATGAAGAATTAATGAGGGCGGATGGTAAATACAAAAAGATGTTCAACCGCCAGTCCTCTTTATATGTATGAGAAAGGAGAAATCCATGCTGAAGTCTGACATCACTAATCTTGTAATGATACTCGTGAGAATGGTTAGAAAAAGTCCGATGATCTCAACAATCACTATCATACTTCCTATAATCAGTGGATTATTAACTTTTTATTCTTACGCTGTCCAAGTAAATATCATTAACGGTGTGGCTCGCGGTGTTATGACCCTGCTCCCTATTCTATGGTTTGTTGTGATTCATGGCGTACAAGCTTGTTCATTAAGCATAACCAACATGATGAAGAATCGAATGAATGCGGAACTAACCCTTGCTTTTCAATCCGAACTGATAGATATTGCAAACCGGGTTGATTTTGAGGATTTTGATGATGAAGAGTTTGGAAATAAGCTGCAAAGAGCTAAAAAGGTAGTTGGAGAAGATTTAGAGGGGATTACAGGTTTTTTGGTATCAAGTGTAGGGATTATCGCAGGACTCTTAAGCATCATCTGGTTGTCGGCTACAAGTGGATATTTCTTGGTCACATTCGTGGTAACTCTAATGATCGTGACTACCTTATCCATTCGATTATTTACGGAAATTAAAGTGAGAAGAACAGGGAGAGAGCTCACCTTTGATGGAAGAATGGGGGACTATCTTGCTAACACTTTGGAAGACCCTAATGCGATTCGAGAAATGCGAATTTATAACTCCATCTCTTATTTTACAAATCTCTGGGCAATGATTATAAAAAAGCAACATAATAAAAGATTTAGCGCCAGAAAATTCGAGATCAAAACAGGGATGGTCGTGGCTATGGTCCAGACTAGTGCTATCTTTGTTGTTCTAGTGTACCTGTTAAACAAAATGGGGGAGTCTAATACAGTTACAATTGGAACAATTTCGGTGTTATTTCTGGCTCTGTTATCGAGTGGTGGTAAAATTATGAGTTTGACCTGGCCATTAAGCAAGCTTTACATCAGCAGTAGCAAATTATATGACTTCAATGAAGTACTTACATATAAGAACAGGGATTTTCGCAAAATTAACATCAATAATTCCACTGATTCTATGCTCCCTATTACCGTTTCAAATGTCTATTTTAAATACGCCAAATCGAACAAGAATGTCTTATCTAACATCAATATGACCATAAAGCCGGGTGAGAAAATAGCCATCGTCGGAGAGAATGGAGCAGGAAAATCAACGTTGATTAAAATGTTATTAGGTCAATATAGGCCGAGCTCCGGAACGATTTGCTGGAAGGATAGTCCAGAACCTAACGGTAAAGTGTCCGTTGTATTTCAGAATGCTGTGAAGTTTGAACTGACACTAAGAGAAAATATCTTTTTGGGTGATGCGCATGCACCTTCAGATGATGCTAAAATACTCAGTGTTCTAGAACAATGTGAGCTGATAGATTTGCTCCATGAAATAGGCGGATTAGATGTGAAATTGGGTCAATTAGTAGAAGGAAGCAGGCAGTTATCAGGCGGACAGTGGCAAAAGCTAGCGATTGCGCGCGCGTTATACAATGATGCGGAGCTTATAGTATTCGATGAACCTACATCTGCGATTGATCCGAATGCCGAGATGGAAATCTATACGAAGTTATTAGAGATCTGCCAAGATAAAGCTGCTATTTTTATTTCACATCGGTTGGGCTGGGCTAAGAATGTGGATACGATCTATGTTATGTCTAATGGAGAAATAGCTGAAGTTGGAGATCATCAAGACTTAGTACATCACAAAGGGATTTATGCAAGCATGTACGCTTTACAATCCTCTTGGTATAAGTAGCTTATTCGCAGCGATATCCTTTAAGGACTGTTTGCTTCATCACCTACCTCAATCTAAGCTTCGCGTTTGAAAAGCTAAAGCTGACGTTGCATAAATGCATGTGTTCAGCTGTATGATATAATGGTTGAAAAAAAGGCATGGGGAGAACAATATGACTACAATTATTGATAAAATCGCCTGGATTCATATCGAGAATGGACAAGTCTTATGTGCGCGTTCCAACGGGAAAGATATGTATTATTTACCTGGAGGAAAAAGAGAAACCGGAGAAACAGACGAAGAGACGCTCGTACGCGAAATAGAGGAAGAGATTTCTGTTCAGATCAAGACAGATACTGTCTCTTATTTTGGAACGTTTGAGGCAGAAGCTCATGGGAAAGCAGAGGGTATTACAGTCAAAATGACCTGTTATATTGCGGATTATGAAGGGACATTAACGCCAGCGTCCGAAATCGAGGAATTATCTTGGTTAAGCTATAAGGATCGGGATCGCGTGTCTGTTGTTACCCAAATTATTTTTGATCAATTGCATGAGAAGAATTTGCTCTCATAAATCAACCATATACAGTATTTGAAGTCCGTTTTAAGCCAGCAAACTGGCTTGAGATGGTCTTTTTATTTCTACGGGTAACGCTCGTTCGTTGGACCATAGCAACGTTTATTCTCATTAAGGACAGATGTCCTTTTTTAAACCCTTGAATTGCTATTTAATATGTAAGAGATCGAAGTTGAGGAGAGAGAGAAATGAGAGGAATTATATTTGCGTTTTTAGCGGGGGCTTGTATTACACTACAGGGCGTATCAAATGCTCGAATTAGTCAGGATATCGGGACTTGGCAGGCAGCGACAATTACACAGTTAACAGGGTTCATCATGTCCTTTCTAATTCTTTTGTTCGTTAGAGATGGAAAATGGGGAGAATTAAAGCAAGTAAAACCCATATATTTGATCGGCGGTGCTTTTGGAGCTGTAATTATTTTCAGTGAAGTAACGGCCATTCAGCAAATCGGTGTTACGTTTACAATATCCTCGTTATTGATTGCTCAACTATGTCTGACGTTCTTAATTGATATTAAAGGCTGGTTTGGAATGGGAAAGCGGAAGATGAGACTGCCGCAGTTCATTGGCATCGGGCTGATGATTGCTGGCGTAGTGATACTGAAATTCTAACAACCTTGCGTATAGTTGATAAATGGAGGAATTAATTATGATTATTGGTTTGATATTAGCGCTTATCGCGGGATCACTCGTGAGTCTGCAAAATATATTTAATACAAAAGTTAACGAAAAGGTCGGATCTTGGGCGACGACAACTTTAGTGTTAGGGATGGGCTTCCTAGCTTCATTTATCATGAGTCTTATCGTCGAAGGAAACCGTATATTTACTTTGAGAAATATGGAGCCTTGGTATTGGATCAGTGGTTTGATCGGGGTTGGGGTAGTAATATGCCTTGTGCAAGGTACTAAGCGGTTGGGCCCAACGTATGCGATTTCGATCGTATTAATCTCTCAGCTTGGGTTCGCACTACTCTGGGATTCACTAGGCTGGTTAGGGCTTGAAAAGGTTCCCTTTACTTGGAAACAGTTGATCGGTGTGCTGGTTATTGTTGGGGGTATTCTCGTGTTTAAGCTAGGTGGTGAACGGGAGACTCAGAAGGCGGTTTAATTTATGCTCAGACTCATGTCTGTCAAAATAGAAGTGATGGCAGTCACACGAGGATGAAAGAAAATCAAATTATACTTTGGGAAAGTAATAGCTCAATTATAAATAAGGAGTAGATCATCCTATGTTCATACAATTGAACTCCCAAACTATTGAAAAGTTAGAAAAAAGCCTTGGTGAACGACCAGGATATTTTAAATTATTCTTCGATACAGAAGGCTGTGGTTGTAATGGTGTGATCGTAATTCAGATCATTAGTGTGCCTCATGCTACAGATATTGAAGTTCAGAAAGTGCCTTTTACTTTTTTTGTAGACCGGCAACAGGAGTCTTTATTTGATGAACAGATGCGACTTGAAGCAGATGAGAATTATCCGTCTTTCAGATTAAGTAGTGATTCGAGTCTGTTAGGAAATAATATTCGAATAAAGGATATTCGCTAGGCAGGTTGGGCTAGTTGAATGTAAAGTGTGTAGAATGGCTGATGAAGCGATTCTACACACTTTTTTTATTTTTTCAAGCATTAATATTGTACGTTATGTCACAACGTGATATAGTCACGTTAAGACATATTTGAATGCGACGTATTCATAAAGGGAGCTGGGCATGTTGAACCCTGAGAAAGTATTGAAGAAATATGTACCCATGACCGAAACGGCATTCTATATTCTTTTATCCTTAGATGAACCACGTCATGGTTATGGAATAGTGAAGCATGTGGAGAAAATTACGAAAGCACGTCTTTTGTTAGGTTCAGGTACAGTATATGGCACGTTAACAAAGATGCAAAAAGATGGGATGATTACTGTTTTTGCGGATGAAGAGAGAAAAACGGTTTACGAAAGAACAGACATAGGGATGCTAATTCTTGCTACGGAGATTAATAGGCTTAAAGAGCTACATGAGAATGCTATAAAATATGGAGGTGACGAAGATGATCATCAAAATATCTAGACCCTTTTGGAGTTATGATGTTCAGAAAACCGAAGAATGGTTAGCTTCTATGGCCCAAAAAGGCTACGAACTTATCCGAATCAACCGTTTAACTAGATATTTTTACTTTCAGCAGGGCGAACCGAAAGCAGCTACCTATCGGATCGTATTCGATAAAGTTACCAACCAATCCCTCTCTAAGGGTCTATTAAATTTTGGATGGACGAAGGTGTTACAGAGCGGCAAATGGGTTGTGACGATGAACAGACTTCCTTTAGAACAGATTAGAACTCTCCCTGATCGAGAGGGAATCGTAAAGCATAACAAGAAGATCATGTATATTTTTATGGGGATATTGATTTATTTAATGGTTGCATTACTCAATGTAATTCTAATAAGTACGATAGCAATGAGTGTTTCCAAGGTTGGTCAATTTAATGTCTTTAACGGACCGTATGGTTTTATTCCCGCTACTGCATTAGGACTTAGCATTATCTTGTGTATTTTCACAGTGTATTCGCTGATCACATTAAACAAGACTAACAAGAGATTAACAGGAGAATTCATACAACCAAACAAGAAAAATGGTGAGGGGACATCCTTTCTTCAAGGCAGACTAAGTAAGAATGAAGAGAAACGCTTGAAAAGCTCAGGTCAACTTGTTATGAAGTGGAAGCTTGGATGGATGTATGCTCCTGATCGGCTTGAGGCGTGGCTAGAGGGAATGGAAGAAAAGGGATATAATCTGTACAGCGTTGGTAAAACAGGAACAGCCTTTTATTTTAAAAAAGGGAAGCCTCGTAAGATGTGTTATTGTGCGGACTTACAAAATACTGCTGATACCAATTACTTCAACATTCATACGGATTCAGGCTGGGTATGTCTGTATCATTCGAGTTCATGGAGTCAGAAATGGGTCTTATGGGGTCAAGAATATGTACCAGGTAAAGCCAAACCGCAAATATACAGCGATAAGTTAAATCAGTTGAAACTAGCTAGACGTATAGCTTTAACGTATTCTGCTATGTTCTTACCCCTCACTATTTTATATATGTATATAATTGGTTTAAATGTAAGATTATCAACTTACGCAGATCTGGATCGATTGCAGATTATAAATTTGATCTTGTACGCCATCTTAATTCTAATGTTTGGCTCATATGTAAGCAGAACTTGGCTATATTACAACCGACTTCGTAAACATCATCAATAATATCGCGGAGGTGTATGATGCAACAGAACATTTATGACAACCCTGAGTTTTTTCAAATGTATAAGAACTTAAGGGAGTCAAGAATTACATACAATGACTTTATTGAACAACCTGCAATCAGAGGGTTACTTCCAGACCTACAGGATTTAAATGTTCTCGACCTTGGCTGCGGTTTTGGAGAACAGGCGAACTATATGATTGATAACCATGCATCACAGGTAACAGGTGTAGATATATCAGAGAAGATGTTAGTTATGGCAAGGAAACGACCTGAGATCCGTTATATACAGGGCTCTATGGAAGAAATCGAATTTAATAGTAATGAATTTGATTTGTTAGTAAGTTCGTTAGCTTTTCATTATGTCGAGGATTATAAAACACTCATTAGTAGGATTTCAAAGTGGATTAAACCAAATGGCTACCTAGTATTTTCAACAGAACATCCTGTTGTTTTATCAAATAAGATTCAAAGTGGGTGGGTGAAAGATTCCGATCAAAATATCCTACATTGGCCTATTGATAATTATAGTGAAGAAGGTCTCAGAAATCAGTTTTGGGGAATCGATGGCGTCATAAAATACCATAGAAAACTTTCAACATTACTTAATACTTTGATCCAAAATGGACTCGCTATTGAAGAAATTGTTGAACCTGAATCCAACCTTGAGGGTCTTGAGAAGATGCCGAAATTATTAAATGAAAGAAGGAGACCTTCATTTTTATTAATTAAGGCAAGGAAATCGCTTATACATGGACAGTAATTTTCAGTTCTAAATGAACTTTACCAACCGATGATGGGCGATTACTTTATACTTATGTATACAGCATTTGCAATGAAAATAAGGGGAGTGTTTGTATGCATGAAATACCTCATGAGGATTATTATAAAGTGAAGCCACTACTTCAAGGAGAGCATATCCATCCCGAGATTCTCTCTGTGATTGAAGGCAATAATCCAGGTTGGATCTTTGTCGATCAACTTACAGCACCAAAGAGTGCGTTAGTATGGAGTCAAGGGATTGAAGGTTTTTACCTTATCGGCGATCACACCAATCAAGCCTTTATTCAAGCACTGGACAGTTATGTAACAGTTCATATTGTACCTAGAATGAAGGAGCTTGGGATGGAACATTTCGAAGTTTCTGGTCAACATGATGAATGGAATCTGGAGACGATGTTTCCTTCTAGGAAGCTATACCCATTTGAACAGATGGTGTTTAAGCTACTTCAGAAGCCTAAAGTGATGACTAATGAGATTAGAACTATAAATCTTAAAACACTGGGCTGGGAGAACTTAGATCTAAAGAATATAGATTTTGTACATGAGAATATTGATTTATTCTGGTCATCGAAAGAAGACTTTGCCGAAAAAGGCTACGGATATGCTGCTGTTGAGGGATCTGAGGTTATGGGTGTGTGTTATTCTAGTTTTGTTACACAGGATACACACGCAATCGGGATTGAAACTCTTCCTAAATATCAGAAACAAGGAGTGGGGACACATTTAGCAACGCTAGTAGTTGAAGATGTGCTTGCCAATGGCTTTATTCCTTACTGGGATTGTTCACTAGATAATGAAGCTTCAAAAAAATCGGCACTTCGACTAGGGTTTCAGCAGATACATCAATATAAGTGTGGGGCTTTTACAATATGACCCTTTTAGAGACGTCTATTCCATGGAGTAGACGTTTTTATTATATTTACCGTGGGGTTGTAAATACTTTAATATGAAATGTAATTTGGTATAACTCTTTAATTATGAGAGAATGATCATCGGAACGAATGGAACGATTGAATATATTATAAGGTTAGGATGATCATCTATGAAAATTTTACTTGTTGAGGACGATAGAACGATAGCATCAGGACTTGAATATTCATTACAACAGGATCACTTTGAAACCCTTCTATGTTATGACGCCACCTCAGCCAAAGCGGTATTATCAGAGCAGTTATCAGAGCTCACCTTATGCATCTTTGACCTCTCACTTCCGGATGGCAGCGGTTATGAATTGTGCAAGATCGTGAAAGCGCAAAGTGATATACCGGTAATCTTTTTAACGGCAATTGATGATGAGGTCAATGTGGTGATGGGACTCGATATGGGGGCAGATGATTACATAACCAAGCCTTTTCGGATTCGGGAGCTGCTATCCCGTATTAAATCCGTCTTAAGGAGATATAACAAGCAGGCTCAGACCCAATCCAATATCGAATTAGAGAATATACGGATTAACACGCTTGAAGGAAAGGTTTATAAAAATGGTGATGAAGTGCTGCTGACAGCATTAGAGTATCGTCTGCTACTGATCTTTGCTAATCATGTTGGACAGGTTCTATCAAGAAATCAATTGTTAGAACGGATTTGGGATGTGGCAGGTGAATTCGTGAACGACAATACATTATCGGTTTACATAAAAAGACTTAGGGAAAAGTTAGAAGATAACCCCCAAGAACCAACGCTGATCAAAACAGTGCGTGGTTTGGGTTATAAGGTTGGTGATTAGGATGCTTCGTAATAGAGAAATAAGATGGTTATTGTTTACGATGTGCTCGATCAGTCTTGCAGCCACAGTAGTAGCGGCATTTATATCGCTAGAGACAGTGGGGATTACAGCTGTGACTTCAGCTTTGCTTATAGCTTGCAGTGTATTATTTACCCGCTGGAGATACGGTGAAATTGAAAAGCTCTCAGGGTATCTTCGTCAAATCAGTAGTGGGAACTATTCGCTCGATGTTCGTGATAATCAGGAAGGTGAGCTTAGTATCCTGAAGAATGACATTTATAAAGTTACGCTAATGTTATCTGAGCAGAGTGCTGAATTACAAGAAGATAAACTGAAGCTCACCAATGCGATTTCGGATATCTCTCATCAGCTCAAAACCCCGCTTACTTCCATGACCGTGATGGCAGATTTATTAAGTGATCCTGAGCTGCATGTGGAGAAGAGAACGGAATTCACACGAAAGATTACTGTTCAACTCGAACGAATTGGCTGGCTAGTCTCCTCTTTATTAAAATTCTCCAAGATCGATGCTGGAACCATTCATTTTAAAAAAGATCAAGTTCAGGTGAGCAAGTTAGTTCGAAAATCTTTGGAGCCCATGTTAATTCCAATGGATATTAAAGAACAACGGGTCTTGATTGATGGAGAGGATAGCACCACTTTTGCGGGTGATCTCAATTGGACAACTGAAGCGATCATTAACATTCTGAAAAACTGTGTAGAGCACACACCAGCAGGTGGTGAGATCCAGATTTCTTTTGCAGAAAATACACTGTTTACGGAAATTATCATTGCAGATAACGGCAAAGGAATTCCAAAGGCAGAGATCCCCTATATCTTCAAACGATTCTATAAAGGTAAGAATGCAAGCGAAGATAGTGTAGGGATTGGACTTGCCTTGGCACAAAGCATTATTACAGGACAAAACGGAACAATCGATGTGAAGAGTGAAGTGGGAAAGGGCACACAATTTCAGATCAAATTTTATAAGCAAGTTATTTAGCACATATGGCTTAGTGACTAGAATGTCACTTTAGAGTCACTGGATAGTCATTGTAGACAGATATACTGATCTCATCAACAAATGGAGGTCTAACAATGGACATTTTAAAGATTGAACATCTGTCTAAAACATATGGAAAAGGTGAAACAGCGGTAAAGGCACTGGATGATGTATCTTTTTCGATTAAAAAAGGGGAATTCGTAGCTATTATCGGTCCATCTGGCTCCGGGAAATCGACCATTCTACACTTATTAGGCGGAGTGGATAGACCGACTAGTGGCAAAGTATTCGTAGATAACACGGATATTTATGAATTGAATGAAACACAGCTGGCGATCTTTAGACGCAGACAAATTGGGCTGATTTATCAATTCTATAATCTAATACCGGTCCTAACGGTCGAAGAGAACATCACACTTCCTTTACTCCTTGATCAGCACAAGGTAGATAAGAAACAATTTGCGGATACTGTAAAGGCGTTAAATTTGGAGAATCGCTTAAATCATCTCCCGAATCAGCTCTCAGGCGGGCAACAACAGCGGGTTTCGATTGGTAGAGCGTTAATTAGTAATCCCGCAATCATGTTAGCGGATGAGCCAACTGGAAATCTAGATAGTAAGAACAGTGGTGAAATTATAGATTTATTAAAGATGTTTAATAAAACCTATAATCAAACGCTGATCGTCATTACTCATGATGAACGGATTGCATTACAAGCGGATAGAGTGATTACCATTGAAGATGGAAGGATCGCCAAAGATGAGGTGATTCGTCCGTGAATATCGTAAATAAATTAACGCTTAGACATCTGAAGCAAAATAAGCGAAGAACATTGGTTACTATCATTGGAGTCATCATTTCTGTGGCTATGGTGACGGCTGTGGCAACGCTTGGCTTTTCATTTATGGAATTAATGAGGAAGCAGAGTATCTCGACGAATGGAGAATGGCATGTCCAATATAGAAATGTTACTAAATCTCAGCTTAAAGCGATAGAAGCGGATGATGCAACGAAAACACTTGTCATATCAAATGATCGTGGCTATGCCCCTTTAGAGGGGGGACAGAATGAGAACAAGCCCTATTGGTATATCAAGGAATATAATGCAGCTGGTTTTAAACAATTTCCGATTGAACTTCTGGAAGGAAGACTCCCGAAGACTAACTATGAAGTAGTCATTTCTGAGGAAATTGCAAAAAATGCTAAAGTAACATACAAGATTGGTGAAACTTTAACTCTCGATGTTGGAGAGCGAGTCACTAGGGATGATAAAAATAGTGGTCAGCCCTTATCTCAGAACGAACGATTACGGACTGAAGATGATACCCTGAATGAAGAGATCATTCATAAAAAACCAATGGACTACACGATTGTGGGAGTGATAAAGCGTCCCACTTGGGAACCAACATGGTCCCCGGGCTATACTGCCCTAAGTTATGTGGATGAAAGCTTGATTGGAGCAGCCGAAAAAGCTACAGCGACGGTTGTATTAAATAAGGTGGACAGCTCCATTTACAAACATGCTGAGGAATTGGCAAAAGAGAACAATATAGAGTCGATTTCTTATAATAATAGTCTGCTCCGCTATTATGGTGTGACGAATAGCGATGGCTTACGTAATACACTTCTTTCATTGTCAGTCATCGTTATGACTGTAATTATCATTGGCTCTGTTTCTTTAATCTATAATGCTTTCGCGATTTCTGTCTCGGAACGTGCACGCCATTTAGGAATGCTCTCCAGCGTAGGTGCTACAAAGAGGCAGAAGCAGAATTCGGTGTTTTTTGAAGGAATGATCATCGGTTTAATTAGTATCCCTATTGGGATCATTTGCGGAATTGCAGGAATCGGGATCACTTTTATGTTTATCAATTCGATGATTCAAGATGTATTAGGGATAACAGAGAAATTAACGTTGGTTGTTACACCTCTATCCCTTCTAACCGCTTGTGTAGTCTCAATTATGACGATATTTATATCCACCTATCTTCCAGCCCGAAAAGCTTCAAAGATCTCGGCAATTGATGCGATCAGACAAACAACCGATGTTAAGCTCTCTGGTAAAGCGGTGAAAACATCCAAGTTCGTTCGCAAGTTCTTTGGAATTGAAGCAGAGATTGGTTTGAAGAATTTAAAGAGAAATAAACGCAGGTACCAAGCAACTGTATTCTCACTTGTCATTAGTATCGTTTTGTTTTTATCCGTATCTTCGTTCACTACGAATATGAGAAAGTCGGTAGAACTCTCACAGGATGGTTTGAACTATGATATCCAAGTCTATATGGGGACTGAAGACGCTCAAAAAGTAGATCGGCTGACGAAATCAATATCTGCCTTACCTAATATAACGGAATATAATGTGGTCAGGGAACTAAGCTTGAGTTCATGGATTGATGAAAAAGATATGGCAAAAGAATTGCAAGAGAGCGTGGAGAAGGATAGCAGTATTTTAAAGAACGGGAAATATCCTTACTACATTCAGATCCATGCACTAAATGAACAGAGCTTGAGAACCTATGCAGAATCGGTCGGTGTAAGTTATGAACAATTAACGAATCTCGATCGGATGTCTGCTATTGTGAATGATACGGTCACCTTTGAGGATGAGAACGCCAAAAAGATTATTGAGACCCAAGCTCTTCATTCAGAAATCGGTCAAAAGCTTGATTTAATTTATACGGATTGGGATACAGAAAAAGAGACGAAATTACCACCAGTAGAAATCGTCGCATTAACTGATAAGCGTCCTATGGGTATTCGTTCAGCATTGGTTGGTGGATTAAACATCATCGTCTCCGAACAAGTCTTCGATCAATTAACAAATGATGCGATGAGCAAAGATATCCAAAGCCGGCTTAACCTGAACAGCTCAGATCCATTAGCGACACAACAGGCCATTGAGGAAATGAAAGAGCGGAATGTCTATGTTCAAAATGTGTTTCAAAATAGACAAAATAGTGAGCAGATGATCATGTTAATGTCTATATTCACCTATGGTTTTATTGCGTTGATTACATTAATATCGATTGCGAATATTTTTAATACGATTTCAACTAGCATATCACTTCGTAAAAGAGAGTTTGCGATGCTGAAGTCTGTAGGGATGACGCCAAATGGTTTTAATAAAATGATTAATTATGAAAGTATTTTCTATGGGATAAAATCATTACTTTACGGGCTTCCGATTAGCATAGTCGTGATGTACTTGATCTATAGATCCATGATGAGTAGTTTCTCCTATGGATTCGCACTTCCATGGATGAGTATCTTGTATGTCATAGTCGCAGTCTTTATAATCGTTAGCTTAGCTATGCTGTACTCCAGTTCAAAAGTGAAGAAGGAGAATATTATTGATGCTTTAAAACAGGAGAATATATAAAGATTAGCCGCGTTAATCGCGGCTTTTTTTGTTTCATATATGACACGAACGGTATGTTATTACATATAAATCCCTATGATATAATGTATTCAATTGAATTTAACAGATTATAACTTTAGAGGCAGGTGTCAACGCTTGAGAACGGTCGTCGTGATTGGCGGGGGAATTACTGGATTGTCTACCGCTTACTATCTACAGAAATCTATAGAGCATAATAAGTTGGATGTAAAAATCATTTTGGTTGAAGCCAGCGATAGACTGGGCGGCAAAATCAGAACACTTCAGCATGATGACTTCATCATGGAGTCTGGTGCTGATTCAATTGTTACTCGTAAGACAAATGTAGACCCATTGATTGAAGAATTAGGCATTCAGGATGAGGTTGTATATAACGCGACAGGAATATCATACATCTACACAGAAGGTGAGCTGAAGCAAATTCCTAAAGATGCAGTCTTTGGCATCCCTCTCAGTATAGAATCGCTAGCTTCAACAGATCTGATCTCTGCTGAAGGTAAAGTTGAAGCACTTAAAGATTTCTATACACCGAATAATCGTTTTACGAAAAATGATTCTGTGGGTGATTTTCTTGAAGCGTTCCTGGGAAAAGAACTTGTTGAGAAGCAAATATCACCTGTTCTTTCAGGCGTATATTCTGGGAACTTGAATGAGCTAACCATTGCCTCGACCCTTCCTTATTTAATTGATTATAAGAATGAATATGGCAGTATTATTCAGGGATTGTCCGCGAATAAGGCTAAATTCCAGGGGAAGGGCGATAAGAAGTTTATGTCTTTTAAGGGTGGCGTATCTGCTCTGATTGATGCCATGGAAGAACAGCTGTCCGATGTAGAGATCATCAAAGGGATTCGGGCCGAGCGCATTGCAAAGGATGGAGAACGGTACCGAGTAACACTGGCAGATGGACGAATCTTGGACAGCGATTTTGCCGTACTAGGAACAATGCATTCTACTGCACAAGCATTACTTCAAGACGAAGCGTTGAATGAAGATTTCAATCAGTTGTTTAACAGTTCTATGATTAGTGTGTATCTAGGATTTGATATCCCTGACAGTCAGCTGCCAGTGAATGGTACAGGATTCATAACAGCCAACAGTGACGATGTTCTTTGTAATGCTTGTACGTGGACAAGTCGCAAGTGGGAGCACACGTCTGGACAACAACGTCTGCTTGTCAGACTCTTTTATAAAAGCTCAGGACCGCATTATGAATCCTTGATTAAGCTTTCAGAAGAGGAATTATTAAAGGTGGCGTTGAATGATATACAGACCAGTCTTGGAATTACTGGACAGCCAGTTACCCACGATGTGACCAAATGGCATGATGTTATGCCAAATTACCACATACGCCATCACGAGATTGTAGTATCCTTAGAGAAGAAGATTGCAGATCATTATCCGAATGTAATCCTTGCTGGATGTTCTTATTATGGTGTGGGTATTCCCGATTGTATTTCAAATGGAGAGAAGACAGCTAAGCGCATTCTGGAACAAGTAATTACACATTAAACAAAGGAGGGCGGACAATAGTGAGAAAATTAGCGATAAGCTCTATGCAAAGTCTAGACTATAAACAACGGCGGTTGTTTGTATAGAGCGAATAAAATTTGATTTACCGCCAGTGCACTGTGCATTGTTGTTTTTAGAATAGACTTTGCTACCTTCAAACTCATAAAAAGTTTAAGGAGCAGAGCGATTATGAAATATGTAAATGCAGATACGATTTTCCCAAAAGAATTATTAGAGGAAATTCAGAAATATATTAACGGTGGTTTGGTGTATATCCCTAAGCCTGAAGAAGCACATGTAAAATGGGGCGAGAAGTCAGGGAGCAGAAAATACTTAAGATCTAGAAATATTGAGATTTGTCTAAGGTTTGCCGTTGGAGCAACGGTTGACCAGCTTTCGGATGAATATTGCCTTTCGAGGGATAGTATTAAGAAGATTGTTTATACAAAAAAATAGCTATAAGTCAAAAGCCACGTCAGAGGAAGCTCTGCGTGGCTTTTTGGGATTTAATTATAACTTAAATACCATACTTTTTCCGATATTTGTCGATCCCATCTACAAACTGTCCTTCATATTTCACGCCTTCATCCATCTTTTTATTTGCTGCTTTAAAAGCGGTGCTAGAAATTTTTGTTTTGTATAAGGCCTCTTTCATCATTGTCATTGCTTCTAGTTGCGTCTTAATCGCTATTTTTGTAGTCACTCGAAGTAATTTTGTATTCCATGAAATTCCTGATTCCTCCTAAGTTTTACTATAAATTGTTTCTTCGCAAATACCAACTATTTTTTAAAGCTTTGGAGTGGATCACCGAAACAAACGAATTCAAATATAAAGATGGATAGGGCGACAACCTGTATTTTTGATACAAGTAGTCGCCCTATCCATTAAATATGTAAAGCTATACGATTTGTTTATTAATATTCAAAGAGGCTTCAAATGCATCAATAATATAGAGGAATCTTTCGGCTTCTCGGAATACATGATCGGCAAGCAGTGGATGAATGATGCTTTTTATACGACATTCTTCAATAAGATCCCGCGCCGTTTTCTTAAAATCACGGAGGGATTTAACCGAGACTTTATTCTCGTCAAGTTGCTGACTGAGCAGGGGTTTGGTTTGGGATTGTGGACGCATGGAGCTAAGATCAATAGCTTGGTACAATAATGTATCGAAATCATGGCTAAAATTTCTCGCTTGTTCAACGAGCTGACGTTCAGAGGGGTCCAACAAATGTCCAATGAATTTAGCATGGTCTGCCATTATACGTAGGAAGAAGACATTCTCATTGATAATTGCGTCAGGTAAAGGATCTAACCTACCTTGATTCAGTTCTTCCAGTCGATTTCGAAAATAGTTGGCTTCCCTACTGACATGATCTACTAATAAGGGGAAGTTCGTTCCGCCTGGAAGTTTACATTGTAGAATCAGGCCCAGTATTTTCCTTTTGAAAGCCCAGATATGTGAAGCAGCACTATGAACTTCCTCATTAAATTTCCGTATTACGGCTGGATCAGAATCCACAGTAAATCCGAGTGACCTATTCTCTATGGCTTCGAATGTGGCGTAGAAATGGTTCGCTTCATTAATTAGTTGCGTATCTTCACAACGAAATCCTAATTTAAGAAAAAAAGAGTGTTCTTTCATAATTCGTGACCAGAATCTAATTTCATCAAGAGATCTTGAAACAAAAGGATCCGGCATAACTAAAATACACCTCCCATTTTTATACAATCATAATATGCGTGATGTTTGTACTATATCCGTAAGAATTCAGGCGAGTAAACAGAAGTACACAAACGCTAATCTGGAACTCCTATAGTATATAAGATCTCGATTAACGCTATTACGCAAAATGCTGAAATCAATCGAGTTACATTTTATTTACATTACAAAGATATTAATGATTTGATTGATAGTATTTTGGGTGAATTATTAGCGGATTAACATACCTCCCTGATTTTATTGTTAGAGTAAATTGCAGAAAATGGATAAGAAATTTGAACGTTGGCCTAGTGGATACACACACGAAGATATTGTAAAGGCTATTGATCATATTAACGACAAGAAAACGAAGATCTCTACAATGGTGACACAGACTTATAAATTAGAGGATATTCAAACAGCCTTCGATAAAGCCATTAATGCTAAAGAAAGGATCAAGGTCATTGTAGATTTAACTTAATCATCAGTTTATTAAATTGGAGTTCATTTGAGCGTAAAACTCAGGTGAACTCTTTTTATTTTAGAAGAATAATGACTTTATATAAAATTTAATTCTAATTGAACATGGCATATTACTAGAGTGTGGTCGTAATTATACTGAGTATAGAAGTGAAATTAGAGAAAAAACGTGGAGGTATGATGGAAATTAATCTTGTTCCAGTAACGTTTGAAGATAAAGAGGTATTGTCTAATCTATATCAATTTTACAATTATGATTTCAGTATATTTACAGATCAAGACGTAAACCTGCATGGGGAATTCGAGGTGAATATTGATTATTTTTGGGAAGGGGATCATCGATGGAATCCATATTTGATTGAGGTTTCAGGAAACTTAGCTGGATTTGTGGTTGTTCTTTTTGAAAACTTAGATACAGACCCAGATCCAACTCATGTGATCTATGACTTTATGATTTTGCAGAAATACAGAAGAAATGGCATAGGTACTGCTGCCGCAGCTAAAACACTTGATCTATTTAAAGAAGCTAAATGGAAACTAGCTCAAATGGAAAATAATAAACCTGCCATAGCCTTCTGGCGAAAAGTTCTTAAGGATTATACAAAAGACAACTATACAGAATGTTATTTGAGTGATCTCCAAAAATATATTCAAGCATTCGATAGAAGGGGGAGAACGAAATGAATATCGCCGTAACATTAACTGACAGCACAACGAAATTTATGATTAACAATCTATACCCATTATACTTACACGATCTATCAGAGATATGGGGGAACCATCCTAATCAATACGGGGTATTCGAGGATAATGAAACACAGACGCTGAATGAACAGAATAAAGTCTTCGACATATGGTGGGAGAAGCCGGGAATTTTATATCCTTATTTAATAAAAGAGGATGGAATTCCTGCTGGCTTTGCATTAGTAGCCACACCACCCCATACACCACCAGGTTGTGAATTTTATTTAAACGAATTCTTTATCCTGCGTCCCTTCCGAGGTTTGGGAATCGCTGAACGTGCAGCTAAGGAGGTTTTTAGTCTTCATATTGGAAAATGGGAGCTACAAACCAATCCCACAGCTACAAATAGGAGAGCCCAGCATTTTTGGAGAAAGACACTAAAAGAATATACTGGTAATAACTTTCAAGAAGAATGTAAGAAGTCTTTTGATGATGAATTAAAGATGATTTTTAATTTTTGTAATGGATAAAGCTAATCAAATCGAAATGAGGGAATTATTTCTTCTATTGACTTATAGTGGATCAGGGCTTACAATTAGAAAAATTATATATCAAAACAAATGCTTTGATGGAGAAAAGTAGTTCAATACCTCTTTACAGGGAGGAAACGCCGGAGATTGAGAGCGTTTCTACAGAAAAGGATTGATCGAAGTTCACTCCGGAGCAGTCCCTTGAAACCATTGTTGGCAAGTAGAGGTGTACCGGTTTTAACCGTTAAATATTTAAGTGAGAACATTTCTGTTTGTTGTACAGAATAGTTCTAATTTAGGGTGGTACCGCGGCTCCTCGTCCCTTTTCGGACGAGGGGTCTTTTTGTTTCCATTTAGAAGAAATATTTGTATCCCTGTAAGGCTCGGTAGCTCAGTCGGTAGAGCATAGGACTGAAAATCCTAGTGTCGGCGGTTCGACTCCGTCCCGAGCCATCTTAACCTTAATAGTAAGGCTCGGTAGCTCAGTCGGTAGAGCATAGGACTGAAAATCCTAGTGTCGGCGGTTCGACCCCGTCCCGAGCCATCTTAACCTTAATAGTAAGGCTCGGTAGCTCAGTCGGTAGAGCATAGGACTGAAAATCCTAGTGTCGGCGGTTCGACCCCGTCCCGAGCCATCTTAACTTTAATAGCAAGGCTCGGTAGCTCAGTCGGTAGAGCATA
>NZ_CAKMAB010000058.1:0-33755 GCF_924513355.1 Paenibacillus pseudetheri | reverse complement strand
GCAAGCTTTCAAAGTAACTCCGCTCGACTTGCATGTATTAGGCACGCCGCCAGCGTTCGTCCTGAGCCAGGATCAAACTCTCCAATTAGTATTGAAAAGAGCGATATGCTCATTTTGAAACTGACGATTCATTAAATGAATCTTTTAAAAATTAACGCGTTCCATTTGTTCAGTTTTCAAAGAACTTGCTCCTAGCATTTCGACATTCAATGTCTCTTGCACAGGAATTATAGTATATCATGTTGTCGTATTTCTTGTCAACTTATTTATTCATCGTTTGTGTTTCATTTGTTCGATGCGTCATAAGCACAAGAGATAATATACCATGCCGTTCTTATGTTTGCAAGCTTTTTTTGAAATAAAAATAATCTACGAATAAATACTTTCAAACTAACACAAACCAACACAAATTGATTCCAATAATCCTTAAACTATGGCTAAATAGAATCTATCGCAATCCCATATATTAACTTCTAATGATAAGTACAGAGAGGAGCCTAAATGAAAAACAATATATCTACTGCTGCAAACCAAACAAACACCAAGGACAAGGGGCAGCGTAATCTGCAGCAAGCAACAATCTATAAAATTTTGCTGGCAGTCAGCTTTGTTCATTTATTTAACGATTCTATTCAGGCAGTCATCCCTGCAATCTTCCCTATTCTCAAAGATAACTTAATGCTCTCCTTTGCTCAGATCGGGTGGATCTCCTTTGCCCTAAACATGACGTCCTCCGTTATCCAACCAGTCATTGGGTATGCGGCTGATCGTAAGCCTCGTCCTATATTGTTACCACTGGGTATGTGTAGCACATTTCTAGGCGTACTTTTATTGGCTTATGCCAACAACTATATCCTTGTATTGTTTTCCGTCATGCTAATTGGCTTCGGATCTGCTACCTTTCATCCGGAAGGCATGCGTGTTGCTCATATGGCTGCCGGTCAGCGGAAAGGTCTTTCGCAATCTATTTTTCAAGTCGGCGGCAACGCTGGACAATCTTTAGGACCAATGCTCACGAAATGGATATTCATCCCCTTTGGGCAGATCGGGGCTCTTGGCTTCACTATCGTTGCGGCTGCCGGAATTGCCGTACAGACCTATGTCGCTCGCTGGTATCGGGAGATGCTGGATGCGGGATATACGTTTCATAAGAAATCAACAGCTCGTGCAATCGATCCTGCCCGCCGCAAAAGTATTCGAACGGCAACAATCATTCTAGTGTTCCTAGTCTTTGTTAGATCTTGGTACGGCGCTTCTATCGGCAGTTACTACGCTTTCTACCTAATGGACAAATACCAAATGACGCTTGATAAGGCGCAAATCTATATTTTTATGTATCTGGCAGCTGGAGCTGTCGGTACATTCTTTGGAGGCCCACTAGCTGACCGCTTCGGACGGCGTAATCTCATTCTTCTCTCTATGGTCGGAACAGTGCCCTTCGCATTGGCTCTACCCTTCGTGAACCAAATGTGGGCAGCTATACTCCTACTGATTGGCGGCTTCATCCTTTTGTCCAGCTTCTCTGTTACTGTAATCTATGCTCAGATGCTTTATCCAGGCAATATCGGAACAGTTTCAGGGTTAATCACTGGTCTTGCTTTTGGGCTCGGAGGAATCGGCTCATTAGTACTCGGCAATCTGATTGACAGCATTGGTATTTCAAAAGTGTTTATAGCTTGTGGCTTCCTCCCTCTTCTTGGTTTCCTTGCCCTCCTGCTCCCTCGAGATGAGAAGCTTGAAGAATGGGCCGCTCAATAAAATTCAATAATACCAATAAACATCAATAGCCACTTAACGCCTTACTCATTACTGTAGAAAATAGAGCGGCAGCCTTCCCGCTGCCCTCTGTCATATAATTATCCTTATTTGTGCGATCAAACCCCATCCACACTGCAGCTGTCCATTCCGAAGTATAACCAACAAACCATAGATCCCGATTAGCTTTCTTGCTCACACCTGGAAGGTCCAATTGGGTCGTTCCGGTTTTCCCCGCTACGGGTCTGTTCATTTGTGCTTTTTTTCCTGTTCCTTCATTGACCACATTACGAAGCATAGTTGTCATCGCGTCTGCAGTTCGCTGCGATATTACCTGTCGTGATTCAGAGGGATGTGTGTACACGACTTTTCCCTTGGAATCCATTATCGTGCGAACCATATGAGCCTCATTGAATTTACCGCCATTGGCAAAGACGCTGTAGGCTTGTGTCATTTTAAGTGGAGATACGCCGTTATGAAGCCCTCCCAAAGCTATCGATAAATGATTGTCCTCCTCCGTCAGTACAATTCCTAATTTGGCTGCGAATTGCCGCGCAGAAGAGATTCCAACCTGCTTCAAAAGCCAAACAGCTGGGGCATTTATGGATTTTTGTAATGCTGTATTCATTGTGATCTGACCTTGGTACATTCCATTCAAATTCTCAGGTACATAGTTTCCATAAGCGTATTTACGATCAGACAGTATGCTATTCGGGCTATATTTTCCGCTCTCTAGCGCGGGTCCATAATCAATGATCGGCTTGAAGCTGGAGCCTGGCTGCCGCGCATCAATTGTAGCCCTGTTCAAGCTCCCCTCATTTTGTTCGCGCCCACCAATCAGTGCCACTACTTCACCTGTACGATGATCCATTATGGTCATTGCTGCTTCCACCCGCTGATCTTTTCCGTCGGGCGGGAAAGAAGAACCCTTAAGAAAGGCCTGCTCAAGCGCCTGCTGTGCTTTACTGTTCAACCCTGTAACGATAGTGTAACCGCCCGTTCGAAGCTCTTCCACAGACTTCCCGGTGATCTGAGCCGCTTCCTTAAGCGTAGCATCCACATAATGCACTCCAATGACTTCTTCTTTATTTGCAGCGGGAGGGTGATACTGTTTATCTCTAGCCTCAATCATTTGTTCATTAGTGATCAGTCCTTGATCTAGCATGATCTGTAGAACGAGATTCCTTCTTGTTTTGGATAATGTACTATTGTCTACCGGATTATAAATAGACGGTCCTTTAGGGATTCCCGCCAGGGTGGCGATTTGCCATATTTCTAGTTTTATTAAATCTGATACGCCGAAGTAACGCTCCGCAGCTGCTTTTACGCCATATTGTCCTCTTCCCATATAAATCTGATTGAGGTAAAGCCCTAGAATCTCTTGTTTTGATAACTGCCTCTCCAATGCAAGAGCAATGGATGCTTCGTTTAGCTTACGTATGACATTCTTGTTCCTGTTCAAATAAAGATTGCGAGCTAGCTGCTGAGTAATACTACTCCCGCCCTCGGAGAGATCCATATCCACAATATTATTTAGAAAAGCGCGAGAAATCCCTTTATAATCTAATCCCTGGTGGCTATAAAAGCGCCGGTCCTCCACCGCTAAAAACGTATTTATCAGTAATGCAGGCATCTCCTCCAGCTCCGCTGAATGTCTATACCCCGAGCCCGGTAAAGGGATCATTCGTAATGTCGTCCCATCCGAGGTCTTAATGATGCTCGATTCCGGCAGCTGAAGTTTATCCTCTTGCTGCTTAACCACTTGCCCGCCGTATTGAAATACGTAAAGCAAACCCACGAGCGCTATTATTATTCCAATGACACTCCCATCAAATAATAAATACCCCAGACGGAGTATACGGGTACGCACGATCCATCCGCCATCCTTATCTGAATGGGCTGCATGTTGTTTTTTTTCGATAATGGCACTCATGATTCTATAATCAGGTTCTCTAGGAACCGCTCCATACTACGGGCTTCAACACTCGCTGCTTCAAGAAGTGCTTGAGCTTCCATCCCATCATCCGCATTGTCAGCCTCTTCTACCTCACGGAGAGCACGGAGAATGGCCCGAGTTCTTATCAATAAAGCTACAGCTGGTGTGTCCTGCATCGTTTCTGTTGCTACGCCTCTATTTGGAACTTCAATTCTTTGCATGCGATTCAGGTTAGCGGCGATTCGGCCCAATTCTCCTCCAGAAAGGACCTTGATTTCTTTTGTTACTCCCTTGTCTGCCAACTCTGAGGTCCCAGCCAATACCGCGTACAAATCATCGGCGATTTTCTGTGAACGGAGAATAAACAACCCACTGAAAAGTAGAACAAATAAAATAATGGCACAGGGGATTTTTCCAATATGATTAATGATCCAATGAATAAGACGAACAAAAAAGACGCCTGATTGCCCCGAATAATGAGCATATAGCAAAGCAACACCCCGCTGGACAACAAAAAGAAAGGCAGCACTCAAAAGAGCACTCCCTATAAAAATATAAAGATAATGGATGCGAACCGTCCGAAGTTTGTGCATAGTCATTCCCTCCTTGTGCTCACAACGATATCTTCCAAATCTTAAGAACCCGCCAAGAGTTTTCTTAAGATTCTATGAAGAATGGGAAATAGGTGATAAAATCCGTCCGAATAGGGGAGCTTTCTACATAAATAACGCCATTGTGGCGTTCGATGATACTTTTGGAAATGGCAAGACCTAGGCCTGAACCGCCTGTATGCTGTGAACGAGACTTCTCTGCCCGATAGAATCGTTCAAAAATAAACGGAATATCGCTCTCTGCAATCATTTCTCCAAAATTGCTAATGCGGACAACCGCTTCATTTCCCTTTTTACTGAAACCAATCTCCACTTTCCCGCCGCTTCTACCATAACGGATCGCGTTCGTAATCAAATTTTCATAAGCACGAACTAATTCTTTAGGGGAAGCCTCTATCCACAACTCACCAGCCTGGTCATCGATCTCATAGGTCATTTCAGCCTTTGTTAGTTCGGGAACTGACTCCTCCGCTAACTGCCGTATAAATGCTTTTAAATCTAATCGCTCCATAACCAGAGGGTATTCTCCACTATTCACGCGTGTATATTCAAAAAGATCGTCGATCAGTTTACGCAGCACAAGGGATTTGTTATAGGCTATGTTCACGTAATATCGTATTTCTACTTCTTCCTGGCATCGATCTTGCTCGATATATTCCAGAAAACCGAGGACAGAGGTAAGGGGGGTTCTTAAATCGTGGGAGACACCCGTGATCAAGTCATTTTTTGCATTCACAGCTTTACGTTCCTCTTCCACAGAGTGCTGCAGACGCTCAGCCATTTCATTAATATTCTCAGCCAGCACTCCCAGCTCGTCTGTGGTTCTGACTTCAATTCGGTGCGACATCCCGGAGCTTGTGATTTCCCGAATCCCTTTGGTGATCTCCTCCAGATACAGTACTACTTTACGAGTATAGATAAAAAAGAACAGCAAAAAGCTGATAATACCAGCTGCTGTCAGCAGTGGCATAGAGCCAATATGATTAATGATCCATCGTAAGATACGTGAATAGGGAGCCGACTCTGACACTGGATTCAGATAGATCATGAAATTAACGAGCTGGTAACCTGCAAACAGCAGTAATCCACCGGAAAGCACACTAAGCAAAAAGGCGTATATAAACTTCCAACGAATCGTAGTTATATATTTTGAATTCAAGAAGCCTCACCTAATCCTTTCAGGAAGGTCCATCTAATTTATAGCCAACTCCCCAGACGGTTTGTATATAACGGGGGCGCTTAGAATCCACTTCGATTTTATCGCGGAGGTTACGAATATGTACCATAACAGTATTACCCCCATCTAAAAATGGTTCGTTCCACACCTTATCGTATATCTGCTCCAAGCTGAGCACTTGACCTTGGTGCCTTGCCAAAAGCTCCAAAATAGAAAATTCCCGGGGGGTCAGCTTAATCTTCTGCTGGTCTATATGTACCTCATGCTTAGACGTATCTATAGTTAAATCTTCAAAGCTCAGTTTGCTGTCATTCCCTAGGCTATTACTATCTTTATTGAAAGCGTGATAACGACGCAGCTGTGACTTAACTCGTGCCACAATCTCCAAAGGATTAAACGGCTTGCCCACGTAGTCGTCCGCTCCTATGCTAAGTCCTGAGATTTTGTCCATATCCGTATTTTTGGCTGAAAGGATGATAATTGGCATCTTCCGCTCTTCACGGATCTTCATACATGCTACTAGCCCATCCATCTTAGGCATCATGACATCAAGAATAATCAGATCTACTTCTTCCTTTTGCAGACACGCCAGTGCCTCCATCCCATCATAAGCTTTAAGCAGGCGATAGCCCTCATTACAGAGGTATATCGATAACAGCTCTACAATTTCCTTCTCATCATCTACTAACAAAATCGTTTCTCTCTTCACAGGAGGGGTTTCCTTTCAAATATAGTAATAATTATCTATAGCTTCTATATTAGCAGATCCATCGAATGATTTTCCTCGAAAATAGAAACATGCACTTAAAACCGAACGACAATAAGTAGGTTACGCAAAAAAGGGTAACCGCTCCACTCGTGCTTAAACGAAATGGAACTGGTACCCTTTTAGAATTTAGTGAAAATATGCTTACATCTCCAGCAGTCGAATCAGCTCATCCTCATCCTCAATGACCTGAATGCCCAGCTGCTGTGCTTTGGCCAGTTTACTACCTGCCTTCTCGCCGGCAATAACCAAATCCGTCTTCTTAGATACACTTCCAGACACCTTCGCTCCGAGTGCTTCCAGACGTTCGGCGGCTTCGTCACGTGTAAGCTTTTGTAATGAACCGGTCAACACTACCGTTTTTCCGCTAAAGAAGGAATCCGTGCTAACAGGACGTGGGGCCTCAGGAGCTTTTGCTTCAACCCCAAGCGCCCGCAACCGAGCAACATTCGCCACAACTATAGGATCTGCGAAGAAGTTAACAATACTCTCGGCGACAATCCCGCCAATGTCTGGCAACTCGGCAAGTTCTTCCGCTTTAGCCTGCATCACAGCATCCAGATCGCGGAAATGATCAGCCAGCATCTTAGTTGTTGCTTTACCTGTATTAGGGATTCCTAACGCAAAGAGGAATGAAGCGAGATCGCGCCCTTTGCTATCCTCGAATGCTTGCAACAAATTCTGTGCTTTTTTCTCCCCGAAACGGTTCAGCTGTACAAGCTGCTCAAAGGACAATTCATACAGATCCGCAGAGTCATGAACATTAAGCTCGTCGTAGAGCTGACCTGCTGTCTTCTCACTAAACGTCTCAATATCCATCGCATCACGCGAAGCGAAATGAGTGATCCGACTAATAATTTGCGGTCTACAGTTCAGCTTATTATTACAGAAAAGATGCGCACCACGCATTTCTAGCGGAAATCCGCACGCCGGGCAATCCTCAGGGAAAATAATTTCTCCTCCGTCATTCTCTTCTGTTACCTTGCCGAGAATTTCCGGGATAACATCATTAGAACGCCGAATAAACACTCGTGAGCCTAAGGCGAATTTCAAGTTTTTGCGCTCAATATCGCCCACATTATTTAATGTGCAATTCTGTACGGTAACTCCAGCAAGCTCTACGGCTTCAACACGAGCCAGCGGAGTCACTTTACCTGTACGTCCTACATTCCAGCTAACGGACTCAAGCACGGTCGTTGTTTCTTCAGCTTCAAATTTATAAGCCACTGCCCAGCGAGGGAACTTGTCAGTGTAACCAAGAACTTCACGAATACGGAAATCCGTCACCTTGATCACGGCTCCATCAATGAGGTAATCAAGAGTTGAACGACTCTCCTCGATTCCAGCAAGCTGTTCGGTCACATCATCGAAATCATTACAATAAGTCAGATAAGGATTTACTTTGAATTTGTTATTCCGTAGAAAATCCATCATCTCCTGATGATCGGCGAATTCTACATCTTCTGCAAAGCCCACATTATAGAAATAAGCGTTCAAACGACGTTCCGCAGTGGTCTTCGGATTTAGATTGCGCAGCGCACCTGCCGCCGCATTACGCGCATTCTTAAGTGGCTCTGCAGCCCGGGTATTATAATCAGCGAGCACAGATAGATTCATAATCCCTTCGCCCTGTACTTCAATGACCCCTTCTTTAAAAGGAATCGTTAACGGAACAGACTTGATGGTCTTTACCTGAGCAAGTATTCCTTCCCCAATGGCCCCATTACCACGCGTCGATGCCTGTTCAAGAACGCCATTTCGATAGGTTAGATTCAGCGTTAAGCCGTCGAACTTCAGCTCTACTGCATAACAAGGAGCAGGAAGAGGGTTGTCTGGATTCTTAAGATTGTACTCATTCACTAAGCGAAGTACCCGAGCATTCCAGCTCCGCAGCTGTTCAATATTCTGTGCTTTATCAAGACTCCAAAGCGGAGCCAGATGCCGATGCGGCGTGAAGCCCTTAAGCAGCTCTCCACCTACACGTTGTGTAGGTGAATCCGGTAGTACGAAGCCACTCTCAGCCTCCAGTGCTACAAGCTTGTCGTATAAAACATCGTATTCCTTATCGCTGACTAGCGGAGCATCCAGCGTGTAATAATGGTAATTATAGTTATTTAACTCCGCAACAAGCTCTTCCATCACATGCATAGCATCCATGCAGGTACATCCCTCCGTCAATAAGTTTCCTAATGGTTAGCGTGGTCTAAATATCCGTTCGTTAATCGTTCCTACTATTATTCCACCCTGGTAATCGGTGCAAACCCTGCAAGCAGTCGTTTCACACCCACTGGTGCCGGAAAAGCAATCTGCAGCTCCGTATCATTTCCGGTGCCCTTCACAGCTACAACCGTGCCAGTGCCCCATTTGCCGTGCGAAACCTTATCACCCGCTTTGTAATCGCCAGCAGCTGCAGCCCCTGCTCCAGTAGCGCGCTGAGCGCCTCCGGAGGTTACGGTCACGCTACTCTTGCTTGTCGCTGCTGACGCCGTACTTCCGCTGCCAATCGGCGCCGCACCAGCGGCTCCACCTCGGCCGCCGAAGTTCCCACGACTGCCGCCACTGAAGCCGCGTCCGCCGTAAGCACCGCCTACCTCCGAGCCTCCGCGTTGGAAGCGGTCCTGTGTCTTCGCGGTATCTTCCTTCAACTCCTCCGGAATCTCTTCAATGAAGCGGGACGGCTGATTTGCCGTCGTTCGCCCAAAGAGCGTACGCATCCGCGCGCAAGAGAGAAACAGCTGTTTCTCGGCCCGGGTGATCCCTACATACGCAAGCCGGCGTTCCTCTTCGAGCTCATCGTTGTCTTGGAAGGCTCGGCTGTGCGGGAACACGCCTTCTTCCATCCCGACGATAAATACCGTTGGAAACTCCAGACCTTTGGCGCTATGCATCGTCATCAGGACTACAGCGTCACTACGGTCCTCTTCATCATCATTCACACTATCAATATCTGCAATAAGTGCAAGATCCGTGAGGAAGGAGACAAGCGACTTGTCCTCGTTATTCTTTTCAAACTCCATCGTCACTGACAGGAACTCATCGATGTTCTCTAAGCGTGAGCGAGATTCGAGTGTGTTTTCATTTTGCAGCTCCAAACGGTACTGCGACATCTCTAGTATTTTTTCCGTCAGTTCAGTTACGGACAGGAACTCCACCATACGGTGCAGAGCCTCAATCATATCGTAGAACTCTACTAGCATATTCCGCGTCCGTCCGGCAAAGCCCAAATCATCAACAGTTTGCAGTACGCGAAAAATAGAAACACCACGTTCACCAGCCGCAGCTGCCAGCTTACCAACCGTTGTATCCCCTAATCCCCGCTTAGGTACATTAATAATACGCGTCAGGCTGATATCATCATCTGGGTTAGATAACAGGCGTAAATACGCGAGCAGATCCTTGATTTCTTTACGATCATAGAACTTAATCCCGCCTACGATTTGATACGGAATATCAGATTTAATTAGAATTTCCTCGATTACCCGTGACTGGGCATTCGTACGATACAGTATCGCATGATTCTGGTAGGCTTGACCCTGTTTCACATTTTTGCTGATTTCTCCGGTTACAAAGTAACCTTCATCATGCTCGGAGTCCGCCCGGTACACCTTAATCTTGGGGCCTTCCTCGGAATCGGTCCACAGCTTCTTCGGCTTACGTCCACTATTGAGTGCGATCACACCATTGGCTGCATTCAGGATATTAGCAGTTGAACGGTAGTTCTGCTCTAGAAGAATGGTTTTCGCTTCTGGATAGTCCTCTTCAAAATTAAGAATGTTCGTAATATCCGCTCCGCGCCAGCGATAAATCGACTGGTCACTATCCCCTACCACACAAATCCGGTGGTGGCTATCAGCGAGCATACGGCACAACATATACTGCGCTCTGTTCGTATCCTGATACTCATCCACGTGGATGTATTTGAATTTCTTTTGGTAGAAATCAAGTACCTCGGGAACTTCCTTAAACAGTTCAATAGTCTTCATAATCAAATCATCAAAATCAAGCGAGTTATTGCTTCTTAGACGCCTTTGATACATCTTATATACCTTTGCAACTAAGCCTTCAAAATAATCGCCAACCTTCTGCTCATACTGCGCCGGAGTGATCAGCTCATTCTTGGATGCGCTAATGATGGCCTGCACAGCTTTTGGTTCGAATTTCTTTGTATCAATATTCAGTTCCTTCATACAGTTACGTATTACGGATAACTGATCTGTAGAGTCCAGAATGGAGAAGTTGGAGGTAAAACCAATCCGCTCGATATCCTTCCGCAAAATCCGAACACACATAGAGTGAAAGGTGGATACCCAGATATCTCTTCCCTCAGGTCCGACAAGCTTAGATACACGTTCCTGCATTTCCCGCGCGGCTTTATTCGTAAACGTAATCGCCAAAATCGCCCAAGGCGGCGCCTTTCGATTGGCAATCAGCCAGGCAATTCTGTGAGTCAACACTCTCGTCTTCCCACTGCCCGCACCAGCCATAATGAGAAGTGGACCTTCGGTAGTTTCGACAGCCTGTCTCTGAGGAGGGTTCAGTCGACTTACCGCGTCTTGTATGCTAATAAGTTGCATGTGTAACATGCTCCTTTCTAAATATAAAATCACCAATCATAAGTAGTCCTAAAAATAACCACTAAGCATAAACGCCTTTGGCGTCCTTAAAAGGACGGTAAGTGTTTATGCGAAAAATATAAGGATAATGTATAACGTGAAACTTATACTTTCTTATATTTTAATCGAATTTCTCTTGTACTGTCTTTTTTACAGCCGCAACTGTTAGCAGTGCCTGCTGTACATCACTATAAATAATATTGCCGACCACTACTGTATCACATAGAGCTGCTGCCTGCTCGGCTTCCGCCTCACAAGTAATGCCCCCACCATAAAAAAGTTGGGCGTGATCCACCATTTCGCGTACTGTCCGCACAGTCTCCATATCCCCGAACCTACCGCTGTATTCAAGATAAACAATCGGCAGTGACATCAGCCTGTCCGCAACCTGAGCATAAGCAGCCGCTTCTTCAGCATCAATGGCCGTCTCAGCCCCTGTAATCCGTGCAACGGAAGAGTCACTATTCAGCACAATATAACCTTCCGTTAGAAGCGAATCCCATGGAATCATAAATCCATAGCGTTCAATAGCTCGGCGATGATGGCCTACAATCCAGGCTGGATCAGGAGTATTAAGCACCATAGGAATCATATAAAGGTCAAATCCGGGCACAGCAGCTTCAAGTTCGGATACCTCGAGTGCACAGGGTAACTCAAAATGCCTCACTCTTGATAAGAGCTCCACTGTATTCTCATAGGTTACTCCTGTAGAGCCCCCTATCAGTATGGCATCCGTGCCAGATAAGCAAACGGCCTCCAAATCCTCATCCGAAATCATCCGGTCAGGGTCTAGCTTAAACACATGCCGCCAAGGTTTGATCATTTGCTGCACTGAATTCATGAGAATCATCCTTAATAGTCATTTGGGCAAGACAAAGACACTCCTGCCACCGCAAAAGATATAGATCTAGTCTATGCCAGCACAGCAGGTGTGTCAATTTAAAGCGAACAAAAATGCGAACATTTTTTCGTATATAAATTTGGGGCCCCCCGCAAAGTACCTGAATACGCATCTATGGAAAGCACCACTTTGTGGGGATATATTAATGGCAATGAGTAGTCTAAGATTTCACCGTAAGCCTGTTATGTTAATTAAATCCCCTTCGGGCACAAAATCAGTATAGAAATCATCCACGCCCATACGGGCCAGCTCCCGAATTTCCTCTTCTTCATTCACTGTATGAACATATACACGAGCTCCAGCCTTCTTCAGCTTTTTAACAAAGCTCTTGTTGGCTCGTTTAACTGGCATGGTAATATCCAAACCTGTTTTTTTAACAAACTCAATAACTTGTTCATCCGTATCCTTGGAC
The DNA here is from genome assembly GCF_924513355.1 of Paenibacillus pseudetheri. NCBI lineage: Bacteria > Bacillati > Bacillota > Bacilli > Caryophanales > Paenibacillaceae > Paenibacillus > Paenibacillus pseudetheri. Next base: position 21,584 of record NZ_CAKMAB010000058.1, on the reverse strand, counting down.
TGGTACAAGGTGTAAAGCACTTCCGGAAAAGAATACACCTTATTGATCTCATCAAGCATCGTCTGATTGTATATTTGTGGAATAATTCGAACTAGTATGGCTGGATCCCGGTGCTGCGCCGCTTCAGTCAGCAATGTAAATTGCTTCTCTATAAGTTCCGGTTGGATTTCTTTGGTATCTGTAACGATATAAGCATCGGGATAATTCTGCAATAGATCAAGCACCTTCTCAATATCAAGTGGAGAGTATATATTCAGGATGGGGCTGTCCATAAATTCCTCGTAATCTAGTACAATACCCTGTTTATTAGCAGGGAGAACCTCCAACTGCCCTAAAAGCTTGCTCATATTGCTTGTCCATTCATGCCAAGCAACCAACTGATCATCCTTCGATAACAAAAAATCAACTTCAAATACGCGAGTTCCCCGTTCATAGTTAGCGACAAATGCCTCCCAAGCATTGGTATACTTATAGCCGTTAATTCCCCCCATGGCATGTGCAACGACCTTGTGCGCTTCAAAGCCGCTCGCAGGTTGCTCTTCCTCTTTATTCAAAGTTATTACAAGAATCATTATTAGTGCGACAATCATTACTACAGTTGCAATAATCTTTTTCTTATTCATAGTTGAGAGTTTCCTTTGCAAAGTTTAGATTAGAAAATTAATACCCCGCTCTGCCAGTGGCAAAACGGGGTATTATTTAAATTTTACAAATCTAAATAAGTGCAAGTCTCAATATGCGTTTTTGTTGACGAAGCCGTTGCGAATCGTTTTGAAAATAATTCGAATGTCGAACAGTAAAGACCAGTTCTCGATGTAGAAAATATCGTGTTTGATCCGCTCCTCGATGGAAGTGTCACCGCGAAGTCCATTGCTCTGTGCCCAACCTGTGATTCCAGGGCGTACATGGTGCTTAACCATGTACTTTGGAATTTCATCACGGAACTGTTCCACATAAAATGGTCGTTCTGGTCGAGGTCCCACCACACTCATATGTCCCAGCAACACATTAAAAAATTGCGGAAGCTCATCTAGACTTGTCTTACGGATAAAGGTCCCAAATCTGGTTCTACGAGGATCTTCCCGCGTACTCCAGCCTGTATCCTCTTCACCATCCTGCTGCATCTTCATGGAGCGGAACTTATACATCATAAAATTACGACGGTTCAGTCCCACACGTTCCTGCCGGAATATAATCGGTCCCGGAGAGGTTAGTCGGACACCAAGAGCCACGATAAGCATTACAGGAGAGATCATAATAATTGCGAACAAAGAGAACACAATATCAAACAATCGTTTTGCCATCTTATTACCCGTCATATCTAGTGGAATATCACGAACATTAATCATTGGCATGCCTGCAAAGTTATCAAAGTAAGGGCGGGCTGGTAAGTAGTCGAAAAAGTCAGGGATAATCAATGTGCGTACACCTGCTTTTTCACAGGCCGCAATAATTGAAGGATACTTCGAATGCGCATCAAGTGGCAGCGCAAGTATAACCTCATCCACAGGCAGCATCTCTAGCATCCCAGACAACTGATCAACCGTTCCTAGAATCGGTTTATATCGTTGTTCCTCAATTCCATCCCATGTATGATAGTCATCCAGGAAACCAATCGCTTCGTACCCGAGCTCGGGGTATTGCTCTAAATTGTTGTAGAATCTTTTGCCTAATGTACCTGCGCCTATAATAAGTACGAACTGGCGGTTAAGACCCTTTTCACGTAAAGATTTAAGCATCTTCTTCAGCACATAACGGTACAGCATAATAGAAAGAACGTTAAATCCCATATAAATAGCAAGGTAGGCACGAGAGATATCGATTTCTTTCACGAAGAACATCAGACCAAGCAGAATGAAAATGCTCATGATATGCACTTGGAAAATTTTAATAAATTCATCGACAAAACGTTTCTTCCGCTTAGGCAAATACAGCGACAGCAATATACCGATTAGCACTGCAATTCCGCCATAAATCATACTCCAGTAAGCGTACGACTCTACAGGCAGCGGGTTTTCAAACTCCATCCATCCACTTTTAAACTTAAGCCACCAAGCCGCTAAAAAAGAGAGCTGAATGACAATAAAGTCAGCAACCATATAGAGCTGTGTCAAAAATTTCTGATTACGCCGAATCATAAATTCACCTCAGTATTCTTTTCGTTACGTGCACCTGTTTCATTAGCGGAGTTAAGACTCTGAGCAGGTGATGGGACCGTTTTAAGAGAGATTAAGGAATTCCGCAATAGCGAAAGTGCGAACTTCACACCTATGCCGGCATATACTGTTCCATTTATCATACTGTTGTACTTCCTACTATAATGCTTACGATGAAATAAAATCATTGCTCGGTGAAACTCGTACACGATCTTGAACGGTCTGCGTCTTGCGCTACCACCTTTAAGATGCACGATAGAGGTCTTCGGATAATAATAAATCTCCCAACCGGCCTCTTTAATCCGATAACACCAGTCTAAATCCTCACCGTACATAAAAAACTCTTCATCTAATCCGCCCACCTGATCAATCGTCTCCCGCCGCAGCAGCATAAACGCACCTACCAGACAATCTATCGGGTAATCAAGATCAGGGTCCAGATAGCCTAACTGGTAACCGTTAAACTTCGGGCGATCCGGAAACAGCTTACTGAAACCAAAAGCATAATAGAAGGAAGCTGACGGTGTAGGAAATCCCCGCTTACACGCTTTATCCAGCGAACCATCTGGCAAAATAATCTTACATCCTGATGCCCCAACATCGGGCCGACTGTCCATAAAGGAGATCATCGTCTCCAGCGAATCCTTACGCACTACTGTATCTGAATTGAGTAGAAGCACATACCTTCCGGATGAAGCCTCCATTCCCTGGTTATTTGCACGGGCAAAACCGACATTGTCGTTATTAGCGATCAACATTACACCTGGAAACTCTCTACTAATCTTCTCTACCGAATCATCGTGGGAATTGTTGTCTATTAAAATAATCTCATAGGAAAAGTTCGTTTCTGAGTCATATACCGACCTGAGACAATCCATCGTCAGACGACACGTGTTGTAATTAACAATAAGTATACTTACATCTACATTCACTGCGTAACGCTCCTGACAAATATAGTAATCTACCGACAATTATTATAACATAAAACCTCCCTGAGAGGAGGTGACGTTTCAGGGAGGTTTTTCCAGATATAGTTTAGTTTTTGTGTTTGTTTCTCTCTTTTAAGGTAGCCTGTATATACTTCCGCTTCTTTTTTAACGCAGGGAGCTGAGTAAAAAAAGATTTCCACGCTACGATTAGCTGCGGTTCTCTGAGTAGCATATAGCCGTGAGCGGCAAGCTCATAGGGAAGAGAAATTAAGATTGTTTTCAGCATAGTTCGAGCCGGTTCATTCTTGTAGATCATTTTATAGCGGTTAATGTAAGATATTCGTCGGATGAACATAGGTTTGGTATTACGACCAGATGTCTTCCACCCACGTTCGTGATACCCGATCGCCTCGGCTTCATAATACCCATGCCAGCCGAATAACTGTGCCCTCCAAGCCACATCCACATCTTCCTTATAAGCGAAAAAATCAGCATCAAAAAAATCGCTATCAATACTTATGTCGTTGATCATTCGCCGAGAATACATCGCAGCCGCTCCAGATACGCCGAATACTGGCCCGGACTGTGTCCATTGATCTGCTGGCTCACCCGCACCGCGATCAAACGCACGCCGTGTTCTGTTCATACGGAGACCTGTGCTGTCTACCAGCCCATGATCGGCCTTTAGCAAAAGCTTTCCTGTCGCGCTACCGATTAACGGATTCTCCTCCATTCGTTTGATCAGTCTGGATAAATAGTCTGGAGCCAGCGTCAAATCCGGATTAAGGACTAGTATGTAGTCTGTTTCCGTAGCAGCGATAGCCTGGTTGTGGGCTGGGGCGAAGCCTGTGTTCTTTTGGTTTTGGATGAGTTGCAGAATTAAAGAAGTTTTAGGGATGGTGCTGTGAAAAGTGCTCACTCTCTCAGCACAACCATCAGAAGATGCATTGTCTACAACGACAATTTTCTCAATAGGATAATCCTGTGCCATTACTGCCTCTAAGCAATCTATAATGTCATCCGCACTGTTGTAGGTGACGATATGTACACTTACCGTTTTGTTATTCATGAGTATCCTCGACTTTGTAATTTCTAATTAACTACCTACTTCCTTCTTATTATAACGAAAGAACACAAAAAACTCCCGCACCGTTATGAACGATTTGGGAGTTTCAATTGGTATTGTTCTATTCTTTTAGCTCTAAGAGGAAATCTCTCAGTCCCTCACGCCAAGGTCGAATATCCTGAAAACCGTTCGTACGAATCGACAAATGCTCCATCACCGAATTCCGAGGACGTGGTGCAGGTCTCGGGAACTGTTCCGTAGCACACGGTTCAAGCTTAGCGGTGAATTTCAAACCCAAAATATCCTCAGCCTCTGCAAAGATCGCCTGTGTAAATTCAAACCAAGTACATGAGTCACTATTTGACGCATGGTATACACCGTACTTCTCAGTTTGGATAAGCTCAAGCAAGAATCGAGCTAAGTCGACTGTATAGGTAGGCGAGCCCTTTTGGTCATCGACTACCTGAAGCATTGGCTTTTCTTGGCCAAGCTTTAGCATTGTTTTGACAAAGTTATTCCCGTATTTACCATACACCCATGATGTGCGTACGATAAAATATTTAGAGGAAAGGGATTGGACTAGCACTTCACCCGCACGTTTTGATTTACCGTATATGCTCTTAGGATCAGTATTATCATACTCATGGTAAGGCTGTGATCCTAAACCATCAAATACATAATCTGTACTGATATATACCACCTTAGCCCCAGCTTTTTCAGAAGCTATCGCTACATTTCGACTTCCAGTCGCATTAATTAAATAAGCTGCATCGATGTCACTTTCTGCCGCATCTACTGCCGTATGCGCAGCACAGTGAATGACAGCATACGGTCCAAACTCACCAATAACCTGGATACACTGATCCAGATCGGTGATATCCATCTCTTGACGGTCGCAGCCCATCACTTGGTGACCTTGATGCTGGAGTAGTAAAACAACATCCTGACCCAATTGTCCGGCCGCACCTGTAACAAGTACCTTCAGTTGAGCCATTATAGAGATTCTCCCAAGCGATCGCCATATTGTAATTCAGCGTACTTCTGGTATTCCCCAGATTGAATGCGAGTCCACCATTCACGGTTATTGAGATACCATTGGATGGTTTCTTTAATACCTGTTTCAAACGTATGTTTCGGCTTCCATCCCAGTTCGTTCATAATCTTAGTTGGATCTATACCATAGCGGCGATCATGACCTGGACGGTCTTGAACATAAGTAATCAGTGAATCAGGTTTGCCTAGTTCCTGCAATACCGTGTTTACAATATGCACATTCGTACGCTCGTTATTGCCACCAATGTTGTAAACTTCGCCATTCACACCCTCATGAATAACCAAATCAATCGCGCTGCAGTGATCCTCAACATACAACCAGTCACGGATATTCATCCCATCCCCATAAACAGGTAACGCTTGATCCGCAAGTGCGCGTGAGATCATCAGCGGAATGAGTTTTTCCGGGAATTGGTACGGGCCATAATTGTTTGAGCAGCGGGTAATGTTCACTGGCAGTCCGAATGTCTCATGGTATGCACGTACAAGTAAGTCGCCACCTGCTTTACTAGCGGAATAAGGACTATTCGGAGTCAAAGGAGTCTCCTCAGTAAACAACCCGGTTGCTCCAAGTGATCCGTATACCTCATCCGTAGAAACCTGAACGAACTTAGTGATACTGTACTTTTTTGCCGCATCCAAAAGCACTTGTGTTCCAAGCACGTTCGTCTTTACAAACACTTCCGGCTCCAAAATACTCCGATCCACATGCGATTCAGCCGCGAAATTTACCACTACATCAACACCTTGGCTAAACAAAGCATCCATTGCCTGTACATCTGTAATATCAGCCTTAGCAAAAGTGTAATTAGGGTGATTCTCGATTGACTTCAAATTCTCCAGATTACCTGCGTATGTCAACGCATCTACGTTAACGATTTGGTAATCAGGATGTTGTTGCAGCATGTATAATACAAAGTTGCTGCCGATAAAGCCGGCTCCGCCGGTAACTAGCAGTTTCATTTATAGCCCACCTTTTGTTCTTTGAGATTATATTCAAGTTTTTGCTTCCACTGTTAATCAAAGTTTATTTCCGCATCTTTCAGTAATGGATGACGTTGATCTTTATCCGACAATGCCGGATTAGAAGTCGGCCAATCAATACCTAAGACTGGATCATTCCATAATATGCCGCGATCATTTTCGGGGGAATAATATTCGTCCACCTTATATAATACTTGGGTGTTAGGCACCAACGTACAAAAACCATGCGCGAAGCCTTTAGGCACCAGTAGTTGACGTTTATTATATTCACTAAGAATTACTCCGGCCCATTGACCAAATGTAGGGGAATTACGACGGATATCAACAATTACATCGTAAATAACACCGGATAAGACGCGAATTAACTTTGTTTGGGCTTTAGGATGTAACTGGTAATGTAGACCACGTAACACCCCAACCTCTGCAGAGAGGGATTGGTTGTCTTGGATAAACTGATAGGTTACTCCGAGTTTATGCATTATTACTTCGTTGTAGCTTTCCATGAAAAAACCCCGGTTGTCACCATGGACAACCGGTTCTAGTAGGCTTGCGCCTTGTAACTTCAAAGGAGTGACATTCATCTTGGAGCTCCTCCTCGTTTCTATAGTTTTAATTTACCGAATTCTTCGGTATAGAGAATATTTTTTGCCAATTCATTGGCTCTGGCTAATGACGAATGCGTGCCCGCATCAGTCCACCAACCGCCCAGAATATCATACGTTAGTTCATTTCTTTTAATATATGCATTATTTACATCCGTTATTTCAAGTTCTCCTCGGTTTGAAGGAGTAAGCTTCTTAATAATCTCGAAGACTTTGCTATCAAACATGTAAATCCCAGTAACGGCATATCCACTTTTCGGAGCACTAGGCTTCTCTTCAATGGATACGATATTATCGCCCTGCAGTTCAGGAACACCGAAGCGCTGTGGATCGGAAACCTTTTGAATCAGAATCTTAGCTCCAGTTCCTTGAGCTTTAAAGTTTTCAATATATTGAGAAATATTCTCTTCAAATACGTTGTCCCCAAGAATAACAACACTTTGGTCATTTCCAACAAATTGCTCTGCAAGGCCGAGCGCTTGTGCTATACCGCCAGCTTCATCCTGAACTTTATAGGTAAAAGAAACACCCATAGAGTTTCCACTTCCAAGTAGATTCACCACTTCACCCATATGCTCTTTACCTGTAACAATTAAAATATCTTGGATATTAGCCTGTTTGAGCTTATAGATTGCATGAAAGATCATTGGGTATTTGCCAACCGGAAGAAGATGTTTGTTGGTCACTTTTGTTAGAGGGTAAAGGCGCGAGCCTGTGCCTCCGGCTAGAATAATTCCCTTCATATATAAAAACCTCCGTACGATAGTTCAACATTTTCCCTACACAGACAATTAAATATTACTTAATCAATAATAATTTCAGATCTCAACCTCTGTAACCATCATTAATAATGATATCATAATTTCACTTAACAAAATCAATATCTTCCATTGAAAAATTTAAATTGATAGTGTTTCTATTTTGAACATGAGATATTAGATAAGTAACAGCCACTCTTAAACCTCTCATTTAAATTAAAATAGAGTTCACAACTGGGTATATTATAATTAAATATATCCAATAAGCACAAGAAACTTAAAAATCAAGTTCTCGCTATAAGTCTGTCTATAGAGTTTACTATGCCTTAAAAAATATAACTTGTCTTGGAGCTTTTTTCTTGGTAATAGAAATAAATCGAGCTGATTCTTTTTGTTATCATTTAACAAACTACTGTACAGCGTATGAAATTCTAGTGCTTGTCGATATAAGTACCGCTTATTTTTATTACTTTTAAATCTAATCCATTTCTTTTTGAATTTCCGAATAAAAGATGTATCCGCACCCACTACATTGGACTCATGTTGTCTATACAAAATTGAAGGTGTCTCATCGTATATGACAGTTCCTAATGAAGACACAACAATATAAAGCCACCAATCATGCATGATAATATTGCTTGCATTCGGGATTCTATCCTTAAGGATACCCATTGCAGCTTTATTAAAAGTAATTGTCGCACCGACAGCAATATTCTCAATAAGGGCATTGTACAATCCCGGTTTCCGGGTTACTGACGGCCAAACTTTTTGAGTAGTCAGCATATCACTCGTAGGGTAAGTAGCTGTAAAGTACATTGAAGGGATACTTGAATCAATCCCACTCAACTTTTTTACAGCCAATTCTATTTTATGAGGAAGCCAAATATCATCCTGATCACAAAAGCAATAGTATTCGCAATCTTCATATGAATGTTTAATCAATTCTAGAAAACTATCAATAACCCCACTATTTTGTGCCTTTATAAATGAAATGATGTCTGGATGTTTGATAGTATATGAGGTAATTATATCTATTGTACTATCATTTGATCCATCATCTCTAATTAATATAGAAATATTCTTGTATGACTGTTCTAAAATACTTTCCAATTGTTGATCTAAATACTTTTCTCCATTATAGGTTGATAATAATATTTGAACTTTACCCATAGCAACAACTATCCTTCAATAGCTTTTTATTTTGTCATTTGTAGTGTACAAAAATTGATAAGTTCATTTTAATTGAAAAATCAAATTATTTATTCAATATCATTTTTTTTAACTCTTCAATCTGTTTCTCTAGATCATTTACCTTTGTATCAAGATCCACTAAATCATTTAATTTTCTTCCATTTATATACACATCGCCATTTAAATATATACCTCCGTTATTATCTACAGCGATTAATTCTTTCGTGTTATCATTAGAGGCAATACGTATTCCACCTTCGCCAGCACGTAATGTAAGCCAGTTCTCCGGATGTTGAAAGCCAGTCCATCTTAATCCACCGTAAATTTCACCCGATTTACCACCATTTAGTAAAACTCCTGTCCCAACACCTTCACTACGAAATTGAGCTGCGCCTTCACTAAAAAGTGCGTTTCTAAAATCTAGTCCTATCTTTGCTTTATCAAAATCAGCAACAATTAAACGACCATATTCAGCCATGCTATTTTTAAAATAAATACCACTCTCCCAAGCTCCATTCCGCTTTGCAACATTTTTATCCGTATCTTCATTTCTAACTTCTATCGCCATGGAGTTAGAATTACCAAAACCTACAATCTGTAAACCTGTTTTTGATTTATTTGGATAAATCCCTGGTTTACCACCATTTAATACGTCAATCTCCAGGCCAACTAGCTGTGCATCATAATTTTCCTGACTATACTCTTCTAAATTAATACCCTCTGGCACATATTTCTTATAAGTTTCGTTTTCTAGAAAAGTCTTGTAGTCAGATCGCGCACTAAGAAACCCTCCCCATGCTTTTGAATTATTTGCAATTGCAGCTGAATCTCCCCAAATTGAAACTGCATTTGTATCTTCTTTAAAGTTCATCACTTCACTCAGTAAGTTTTGATAATGATTATGCGTACTATCATAATTTTCTGCAGTCTGTTTAGATAAATCGTGCGTTTCTATCTTTTCACCTTTCCAGTTTTCAAATAAGGCATCAGGTGTAATAATATCTGAAAATATAATATTCCCTCTTAAGGCAGTGTTAAGTCCTGTATATTGTGGCCAAAGACCTTCTTTCCTTGGATGATTGCCTCTTATTATTTCTGTGTTATTCTCTATCTTTGAAGTCAACTCTTCACTTACTTTGTTTTCAGTTCTTGTACCTGCATACAAAACACTTGGAATACCTACAGCAACACATAAAATCACGACTAAACTGACTAATTTTATATTCTTGTTCAATCTATAATTCCTCCTATTACTTTCATACTCATCCGCTTTATGTTTCTTTTGAATGAGTTATTACTTGATTTTAATTGAAGTACTAGTTTGTTCTAATTGTCTTTCTTAACTTGCATGTCTCTATTTTTTAAATACCTTGTTTATTATTAAATCAATAACTCTCAAGAAAATATAGCTACCTTGTCGATATCGGCCAAAATCAAAAAAAGTTTTTTTGGGATTAAAATCTTTGTTTAGAAAATCCACAATATCTCTTATATTATTACTCCATTGATAGTCATTAATTAGATCGTCAAAATTCGCTTCATAAAACGTTTTCCCGGGATAATCCATAATTTTTTCTGCCAAATTAATTTCATTTATATCTTCAATAATTATACCAATAGACTTTGTGTTGATTTCATCCGCAAAAAAATCACCAGAATTACTTATTATTGGTAACTTAGTCCATATATAGTCTAATATTCTTGTTCTGAATGAGTATCGTGTTTCTATATGATTTTTATGAATATTTATTCCTAAATCAGCTTCCAATAAATAATTATGCCTATCATTATATTCAACCCAATCATTAAAGAAAACGCAATTATTGGTGAGGTTAAGATGATCGCTCAGTTTTATCGTTTCATCAACAATTTTCATTCTTTTAATGTCCGTATTAGGATGATTAATTCCCATAAAGAAGAGTTTAATGTTGCTTTGCTTTTGATTTACAATTTGCATAGCTTTAATTAGCGTAATAGGGTCAAACCACTCCCAGATACCTCCACCCCACAATATTACCTTGTCATCTAGTTCTATCCCAGGGTAAACCCCTTTCAGTACATTTTTGTTTTTGATAGGGGGTATGCTGGGAATTCCAAAAGGAACAACCCCAATTAAGTGTTCAAAAGATTTACTCTTCTGATATTCTTTCACATTAATTCTCTTTAATGAGGTAAGTGCACCCAGCCAAAAATCTTTTTGTTTCTCAGAGGCACATATAAAGTAATCACCAAACTTAAGCTGATCAATTAAAATATTCATCATATTGTTGTAGATTAAATTGCCTCGAAAATCATCCTCATTTAATTCTAAATGTTCAAGGACAAATGGATCGTATAAATCAACAATAACAGAAGCATTGACCTTCCGTAAAAATCTATTTTTCCATAAACAATCACCTTGAATCAGAATAGAGTCTACATCTGTAGCTTCTTTTCTTAAAATCTTTGATTCAGAACTTATTAGCTTAATAGGATAAGATTTCAGCTCTTCATAAAGATCAAATGTATGATAATTTGGAACTGCTAACGTTATTTGGAAGTGTTCAGACAATTCTATAGCTAAGTTCCAATATCTAATTCCTGGTCCAGCCATTTTTGAAGCTATAACATCTGATGAAATTATCAACAACTTTTTCATACATATACCTTCTTAGTCAACTTTATTTTCATTTTTGAAATAAACTTTCTTATTGTATATAGAAATTAAAGATTTTAAATGAAAATAGGTTAATAAACCTTGAGGCCATGAAGAATCCTCTAAATATTGAACGAACTGTTTTTTACCTTCGAAAGAAACTAGTGCTTTAAATGCTTGTTTAAAAGGAAATGGTCTTTTCTTTTCAACAAATTCCCCAACACCAAAGGTCTCATTATGTGCCAATCTAAAGAAAGCTCCAGCTAGAGATGAGGATGGTACAGTTAAAAGTTCTCTAAGTAATTCTCTAGAAAAATCTTTTAATTCTCTGTTCGTCCATGCTTGGTTGTATATGATTGGATACCATTTTTCTACAGCATCCAAAACACCTCTTTGAAAGTGTGTTATATACTTAATATGAACATCTGTCTCTTTCTTGCTCTCATCATAACAAACACAAACATTCTCGCCTTTAATCTCATAGCCAGTCACACTTCCCATTGCTGCATTGCAGAGCATTTCAAGTGGTGCAACATGACGCACCATCGTCATCTCGTTTTGGTTAAAGAAGGAGTGTTTTTCTGTATTTTCCAGTTGTTTATTGATAAAAGGGTAAAGTCCAAAATAATAACCAGTAATTTTCGAATGATTTAATAAGTAAGCTAGATTATCTTGAATTGTTCCTCTCCAGCCTATATCAACAATGAACACATCATTTCCATCAATAATATTATGATTTTCTAGATATGTAGTGAGTTCGGCTCTTTTTGACTTGATATCTTTATCCAATTTATTTACAAACTCACTATCGTTAAAGAGTTCTATAACAGATTCATTTTGCCAAGGATAGACGATAGGTTCTTCAACATCTAAATGAAATTTTGAGAACAAGTGAGTATAACCATTTATATCTACATTTAAGGTTTTGAATAGTGCCTTCATTGATTGTATAGAATATTGATTCCAGACACGCATAAATTCTTCTATAGAGACTTCTCTAAGTGAAGCAGAAAATGTCGCAAGTCTACTTACTTCAAGAAGTTCAGTGCTCGGTAAAGTATCACCATGTGGATGGACTTTAGCGAGAATATCATGAATTTGCTTAAAGAAGACCCCTTCTCTAGTCAAGTAGAATATTTTTTCGATTTTTTTTTGTTTAGCTGACTCAATTACATGAAGAATATAACTCAGGAAAACTAAGCTATATTTTACGCCCTCATCATAATATGCATTGCTTGTTTTATTCAACGTTAATTCACGAATTATATTTCCGTTCATTTCACCTAATACCGAGGATGGATTATTAACTCTTTTCTCAAATCTCAAATTATGTAACCTTCTCAACTCTTCTTCTTCTTTATTAAAATAATGAAGCGTGTTAATTCCTAAACTTGATGGTTGCTTAACATCGGAATACTCATTATCTCCCAAATGAAAATGTTCCGACGGAGATATCCCATGAATTTCATGGATTTTCTTAAATAGATTTGAACTTCTTTTATTATAACCATGCTCCATAGATGTAGTTCCGGCTTCCCCCATTAAACCTTTAGCCTTTAATATCTCATTTATAAAAGAACTATCTGTATAGAAGTCCGAAAGAAATAATCGTTTACTATAGGTATAACTACTCAATACATTAACTATGTTTGGATCTAGGTAGGTTATGTCGATTTCGTGCTGTAATTCCGCCTGATATAAATCTCTTACAACATTATCTATTTCTTCATCGGACATAGGAGTAACCAATATATTTTTTAGCCATTCTTTCAAAACAATATATATATCATACTCATCGTCGAAGCCATCCTTAAGATTACCTTGTCCAATTTGGTATTCCGCTTCTTGCCTTTTACGGAATAAATTCAATTCGTTATTATCAATAAGAATTAGATCAGGATAATTATGTTTCAAATGGATTATCGTTTTAATCTTTACTTCATCAGGATGGCTATTTCTTCTCAGAACCGTATCCCAAATATCAAATGTTAATAATTTGTATTGATTCATGATTAACCTCATTTAATTATTTTTTTTACTTTATTTTTTATTTTTCTCAACAAATCTTTTACTTTTTCAGGTGACTTACCGTTATCCGTATAAACCGGTCGGATTTTTTTTGTGAACGCATCCGCTATTATTGGTTCTTGATTATAGGATTTTGGATATGCCTTTAATTCGAAATCTTCATTTGAAATAATTTTTTTCACAGCATCAGTAAACTGTTTATATCCATGTTCAAGCGTCTTATCTTTCATATAATTAACACCAAAACGAGACATTTGATCAATATGTTCATCATTGGTCAATATACTAATCAATGCACTGGCAATAGATTCGGGAGTTTGATCAGCTAATTTAACTCCACCGTCCGGCATATCATACAAGTTATTTTCCCTATATATGTCTACAACGGGAAGACCCGCAGCCATCATTTCAAAAGGAATTCTAGAAGGATTGGAAGAACTAATACATAATCCAACGGAACATTTATTATACAAATTATTACATTCTTCAACAGATATCAATTCTAAATTTGTATGTTCAAACCATACATTTGTTTTATTTTTAGATCCATATAAATAAATTTTAACTTCTGGCATTAAATGCTTTACGATTCCCAGTGCTTCTATTCCAATAATGCTACATCTTCTTGGTTTCTCAGGCTGATAAATAAAACAAATCGCCTTTTCTCTAGTCTTCTCTGGCAGTCGTTTATATACTGTATGGTCTGCACAAAAATCAAAATAACTAGAAGCAGTATTGTATTTTTCGACCATGAGATTACTTAGCCATTTCCCAATTGTTATAGGAGTCAAATCGTATTTATAAGAATTCTCCGCCAGAAGATACCCATCACCCATAGGGTTAAAATACGCTTCAAAATCTTGCACAAAATAAAACTTTTTAGTCTGATATGGAATATCTCTAACTGCTTTAGCAGTGTGCCAAGCAGTAGCAAAAACTGCATCATACTTTACCTCGGTATTAAAACCAAGAAAAAGATTTGCTTTAATGTCTCCAAAATACTTATTAATACTAGATTTCATTTCTTTCAGATTTAAGTAACTGTTATCATCCTCAATGTAGATATCACAGTCATAACCTTCAGATGCTAAAGCATTAATATTTTGAAATATCGTTCTATGTCCACCTGACCCTTCCATAGGACTAGGTACAAACCAAGCTAATTTCAACACATTTTCCCCTCCAGAATTGATTACAATGATTTTATATTTAGCTCAACTTTGAAATTGTATCATCTCTCTCTTTGATCATCTGGTCCATCTGCTCAATAGCGTTATAACGCTCTTCCAATAATATACCTTGATTATTTATTGTGTTATCTCTCTCTTTGATCATCTGATCCATCTGCTCAATAGCGATATCACGTTCTTCCAGTAATATAGCTTGATTATTTATTGCATTATCTCTCTCTTTAATCATAGATTCCATATCTACAACTGTTTGGTAACGTTCATCTAACATTCTCTTCTGAGCTGTTATCACGTCATCTCTTTCTTTAATCATGCTATCCATTTTCTGAATAATATCAATTCTCTCTTCAAGCAATTGTGCTTGTGAATTAATTACAACATCTCTCTCTTTGATCATATTCTCCATCTGGTTTATACTGTTAAATCGTTCCTTTATAATTTTATTTTGAGAACTAATAATATTATCACGTTCTTCGATCATAGTCTCCATTTTGACCATGCTTTCAAATCGTTCTTCTAGCAACCTACCTTGAGCTTCTATTGAGTCATCTCTTTGTTTTATCATTCGGTCCATTTTTCCAATGATGTTAAAGCGTTCAAGACCCAAAATTTCAAGATCTTTGACTTTAATCTGTGCAATATCTAATTCTGATCTTGCATTATAATATAAAAGTTTGTCATGAATATTTTCAACTATCATAAGATCAAAAACTTTGTTTCCCTTAGGAAAGAGAATCCCTAATCCCCAACTATGACTGAATTCAAAACTGTTATATTCCAGCTTTATCTCATCCCAAAATAAAGACGATCCATATCCCGTATCAGCAGCTATATCATGAAAAAGTACAATACCATTGTCATTGAGCTTTGGTAATGATGTTAAGAAATCATGTTTTACAGCATCGTATTCATGAAAGCCATCAATATGAATAATATCAAAATAACCATCATTAAATTGTAAAAGAGCTTCATCAAATGTCATTTTATGCGTTTCGGTAGATATACCAGAAAAAAACTTTTCAATCGTCTTCTTCACCAAATCATAAACTTCTTCGCCATAAAAACCAGCCTGAGGGTCGCCCATCCATGTATCTACTGCGTGAATTTTTGTATCAATATTAAAATCTTTGATCGCTTGGCACATTGCGAAAAAAGAGCATCCATAATGTGTCCCGAGTTCAAGTATATTTTGGGGTCTTACAAATCCCAGAAGATCATATACAAATCTACGGTGTCCTGCCCAAGGAGATACATTCAATTTTTCATTGAGATTATCCGATTCAAATATAGGATTGCTAATTTTCCACCCTGACATATTTACTCATCTCCGCAAATTAGTGATATTTAATTGATCAATATTATTATTAAACAAGCAGTGAATAGTCTTATGTGGGGAAACACAAGACAATTCAAAAATATTATGAGCCCAGCATTGTATAGTATGTTGTAATTCGTGATTCCCTTCTCCAATTCCTAATGTAAGAAAATAATAGCCCTCTTTTATTTCTGGCCACTGAAAACTAAGTTTCACAAGATTATCTCCTTCTTCAAACGAAAAATTCCGTTTTAGAGAAGTGATTGTATTCTCTCCAAATATCTGATTTCCAAATTTATCGGATATAATATAACCGAATATAGTCTCACTCATTTTTTTTTGAGAGGTGACCTGATAGCTTATTTCCACATTATCTCCAGCCAATACAAAACCACGATATGGTAAGTTGTTTACTTCTACTTTGAAACTCTTAATAGAAGCTTCCAACGCACCACCCAAAGCAGCTTGATCTATGTCAACAAATGATTCATTATCTTCAATTATATTGTCATAAAGATTAGAGACTTCATTGGAAATTAAGTTAGATTCCTTTGCTTTAACAGAAAAACTTTCCGAGTGCATTCTTTTTACATAATATTCGATTCCTTCAAGAGTACTTCCATCAAAAACCTTTTCCCCTTCAGAAATCACTATGCATCTGTCAGCAAGGTTCGCAACACTTGTCATATCATGAGTTACAACAATTTTCGTAACATCTTTCATCTCGTTTTTCATGAAAGTGTTACATTTTTGTTGAAAAAATATATCTCCTACAGAAAGTGCTTCGTCAACAATCAATATATCCGGTTCGAGATTAATCATTAAAGCAAAAGCAAGTCGTGCGAACATACCACTAGAATAGGTCTTAACAGGCTGATAGATATATTCACCAATATCCGCAAATTCTAATATTGTTTGAAGTTTTTTTTCAATTACTTTATCTTCAAATCCAAATAATGATCCATTAAAGTAAATATTCTCTATCCCCGTATACTCAGGATTAAAACCAGCTCCTAATTCTATTAATGAAGTGATTCTTCCCTTAATCTCTACTTCACCAAGAGTAGGCGTCAAAACTCCTGCTATCATTTTTAAAAGTGTAGACTTACCAGATCCATTTTTGCCAATTATCGCTACAGTCTCTCCCCTTTTAAGCTCCATAGAGAAATTCTTCAATGCATATTTCTCTTCATGTAATTCTTTGTTTGAAAAAAGATTTAAAGCCTCCTTTAATCTATCAGAAGGTTTTTTATATAACTTATACATCTTGGTTAAATCTGTTACCCTTATTGCTGTTTCTGTATTCATAATCCCAACCATCCCTTTTCTTCAAAACGATTAATTAATTACAGAACATCTGAAAAGCCATTCTTTGAACGTTTAAAGAACACGAGCCCAATCAGAAGAACTACAATAATCTGGACAATATAAAAAACACTGGATGTACTGTCTTCCCAGAAATGATGACCGTAGATAAACGTATTGCGGTAGCCAGAGGTTACATAATACATAGGATTCAGCTTAAATATAAAAGAATATTTATCCGAAATAATCTCTGGATTCCAAAAGATAGGTGTTAGCCAAAATCCAAACTGTAGTATAATTCCAACGATCTGATTTATGTCTTTGAAAAAAACATTTAGTGAAGAAGTTATGTAGGCTAAGCCTACAATAAGTAGCGTAGAAGTGACGAGATAAAATAATAAATCAAAATAATATAGCGTTGGGTAATAACCATGTGCAACAAACAACCCAATAGTTAATAACAAGAAAAACAAATGTATAATAAGTGATGAACATATTTTAATTAATGGTAAATAACCCACTCTAAAACGGACTTTTTTTACTAAGTATGAGTTGTCAATTACAGATGTAGTAGCTGCACCAATACTATCTGAAAAATAAAACCATGGTATTATTCCTGGCACTAACCAAAGTACAAAGGGAATGTCATTCACAGGGCCATTTCTAAAACCCACCTCAAAAACAAACCAG
The DNA here is from genome assembly GCF_924513355.1 of Paenibacillus pseudetheri. Taxonomy (NCBI): domain Bacteria; kingdom Bacillati; phylum Bacillota; class Bacilli; order Caryophanales; family Paenibacillaceae; genus Paenibacillus; species Paenibacillus pseudetheri. Next base: position 3,682 of record NZ_CAKMAB010000058.1, on the reverse strand, counting down.
TAAGTCAAAACAGTAACAATTGGATTTATCAGAGCCCAGAAAACCCCTAAGTAAGATCCAAGATATCTAGTTTTAAAATCATTCTGAATCATCTTTAATAGCAATCTCTTATCAAGTTTAAGTTGTTTTAAGTAGTTCAAAATTATTCTTCTCCTTTAATCGATTCCTTCATAAACTTATATTTCATAACATTTATTTCTTTTTTTAGTTTTAGCAATACAAATAGGAATATTAACAACGATATTGCTAGCAAGCTTATAATTGAAATCACTGCTGTATTAACATAACTCAGACTGGCGTTCTCATTCAAAACATCATTAATTTTTTTGTTATTCAAGTAAAGATCGCCGTTCAAATATATGCCACCAAAATTATCGATTAAAGCTATTTCTTTCTTCTCATCATTGCTAATGATTCTCAACCCTGCTTCTGATTGCTTAATAGTCAGCCAATCCCTATTGTCTTCAGTTGAACTGTCTCTTTTTTCTAGAGATACATAATTCGAATTATCTGATGCAAATACCAACATTTGATTGGAACAGAGTACTATTGCAAATCCAAGCATTAATAACAACAATTTCCTTCTTAATTTCACTTCTAATTATCCTCTCTCTTTTTAATTTTTTTTGAACTAAATGAATAATATTGAAATCTTAATTTTCAATGCATAACTCAAGTCCATATGCTAAAATATTGTCGTACCTACAGGAAAAGGAGATTATAACGTGTCGAAACCAGTATACGGTAAAAACGCCGCTCAGTCGAGAAATGTTGAAAAGATAGCAAGTCCGATCTGGGCCTTGGTTGTTGCTTTTATTTTATTTTTATGTTGGGCCCCATTTCAAGTGGGATTATTTAACGGACAGCAGTTAGATTTCGAAAAGCCAATCTATGTATCTGCACTATTAAGTGGCCTTTTGCTGCTAGTCTGCCTTGGCTTATACTTCAAAAAAATCAAACTAGATGAACAGAGGGACTTAGTAGCTTTGGCATCTATATTACTCCCTCTGACTTACGCTCTATCATTGTTTGTCGCAGTTTCGCATTATATGGCGATGAATATGCTGTTTATTCAGAGCATGTATGTTGCAGTCTTCATTATAGCCTTTTATCTCTTGAAGCAAAAGCAAGTAAATGTTGTCATTCAAAACGCCATACTAGCAATCGCTTATTTCATAGTTGGTTTCGGGCTCTTAAATTGGTTAGGCAGCAATAAATTGGCCGGCGCTCTTGTGGGTTGGTTCTCAAACACCGTACGGAATGACATTTATTTAGATGCCGTTATGACTGACTCTAATGGACTTCGTTTGACTTCGATCTTTCAGTATGCGAATACATACGCTGCGTTCTTAATGGCCTTTCTATTTGTAGCCATATTCGCGCTTATTCGTTCCAAAAAATGGTATAGAACATTAACGCACAGCTTTATGTTAGTGCCCATCATTGTGTCAATCTTATTAACATTATCCCGTGGTGGTCTAGTACTGCTTCCTGTCGTATTTATATTGCTGCTGCTATTCCTAAAACCTGCACAGCAAATCCTTTGGATTCTACATCTTGGTGTTGCTGGTATTGTTTCGTTGCTCATTACAACTCCAGTGACTAACCTTGGATTAGAGTTAAATACGAATTTCACTTCTTCTGCCGCCTTGAAAGGCTGGGGATACCTACTTGGAGCTTCACTTGCTGTAGCAGCGTTATCCTGGATCATTCAGCGTTTTGTCGCTCCTTGGCTGGAGAAGAAACTAAGCAATTGGTCCTCACGTAAACTAACAGGTCTATGGATTCCACTTGGTTCCGTTGCACTTGTCGGAATTGTAGCTTTCCTGCTGATAGGTACAAGCGCAAAAAATATCTTACCTAGCAATATGACCACTCGTCTTGAGAACATCAATTTTCAGCAACATAGCGTACTTGAGCGGATTACTTTTTATAAAGATGCTATAAAGGTAGTTAAGGATTATCCGATTCTTGGTGCTGGTGGCGGTGGATGGTCTTCATTGTATGAGCACTATCAGAACAACCCTTATACTAGCCGACAAGTGCATAACTTCTTTTTACAATATTTGATAGAAGTTGGGATCCTTGGCTTCATTGTATTTATGGGATTCATTTTGTATATTTTTTATAAATATATTCGCGGATATGTAAAACGGGATAAAAATGATTTTGAGAATGGTTTCTTTTATCTAATCATTGCTCTATCTATTCTTGTGCACAGCCTACTAGATTTCAATATGAGCTATGCCTTCATGGGTATACTCGTCTTCCTTGGACTGGCGGGTATGGCAGTTGTCATGGATAGCAAACAGCTACGTAAAAATTGGAATAGAACTGGTTTTCGCCTTGGATATTCCGCTATTCTCACGCTAGGTACTGTATTCTTGTTATTCCTCTCGATTAGCTATATCGGTTCCAGTAATGCTGCCCTAAAGGGTAAGAATTTAATTAGAGTGAGTACTTCATATGAAGAAATTAAAACGCCATTAAGTGAAGCTTTAAAAAACCGTCCAAATCATCCTGAATCAGTTATTTCTTTATCTACTTTGGATATGACGGTATTCAATCAAACGCAAGATGAACAATTTCTTAACGAAGCTTATAATGTATTGACTCGAGCACTAAAAGATGAGCCTTACAACAAATATCTTTTAGCTCAGATGGTCAGCTACTACGATATAAAGGGTCAAAGTGACCTTGCATATAGTGTTTACCTCGACAATGCTGATAAGTTCAGTTGGGATATTAATTGGTATGACACTCTGATCAACCGCTCCTTTGCATTAGGACAGCAAGCCCTTAATCAAAAAGATGAAGTGAAAAAAGAAAAGTACTTCACAGAAGAGCTTGAAGCATATAATCACGTTCTCACTGGTGTAGAACATTTGAAGACTCTTCCACCAGAACAATTGCAAGGGCGTCCTTTCTCAGTAACACCAACAATAGCTTTAAACGTTGGCAAAATGCAGCTCTTATCTGGGCAAGAGGATGCAGCAAAGTCAACTTTGAAGCTTAGTTCAGATGCTAATTACACTGATATAATGAATAGTGAAACTCCGTGGAATATAGATTGGTACAGTTCACTCATCAGCCGTTCTTTTGATTTAGGACAAGCGGCTTACGCACAACAAGATAATGTAGATAGAATAGAAAATATGAAAGCTGGCTTTGCCGTTGGGCTTTTGGCTTATAATCATGTACTTACGGATAATGATCCTTCTAAGACCCTTGCTCCGGATGTGACACTGAAGGTAGGAAAAATGCAATATATGTCTGGACAGATTCAAAAAGCAATCTCCATCTTAAAACCGGCCTTAAGCCAAGATTTCGCAGATGCAACGAATCGCGAGATTGCTCGTTGGTACCTTGCTGCTTTGACGAAAACTGGTGGCGAAGATCAGGCGATATACGACTCACTGATCACAGCCGATCCTGCGGAAGCAGCGCAAATCGAGGCCATTGCAAATTCGCAATTTTAAAAAAAGAAATGAAAATGGGGCTGTCCCAAAAGCCATGAAATGGCTGCTTGGGTCAGCCCTTTTTCTAGTAGGATATACGTGAGCGCTTTGAGAGGACGCTCCGCGAACGGACCGTTGTTCCAATCGCTGTGCTCTCCAGATTTTTTTCATTCCCCTTTGCGGTGAAAATCCGGAGACCAAGGCGAACGCTACCGCTTTTCCAC
>NZ_CAKMAB010000057.1:0-34089 GCF_924513355.1 Paenibacillus pseudetheri | reverse complement strand
TTCCTTCCTTCCTTCCGTCTGTCTGTCCGTCCCCCCAGCATCACCACACAACAAAAAAGATGTCCGCAGCCAAAGGCTAACTGACATCTTTTTATTAAAGGGATTTAAAAAATGATTTTGAAAATCAGACCAGCCAATACCGCACTGATGGGAATCGTAATAAACCAAGTGACTACAATACGTCCAGCTACTCCCCATTTCACAGCAGAGAACCGTTTTGCGGAGCCAACACCAAGGATTGCTGAAGTGATCGCGTGTGTGGAGCTGACTGGCAAATGAAGCAGTGTTGCCGAGAAAATAACGGAAGCCGCGGAAATATCAGCCGCGAAGCCGTTGATCGGCTCGATTTTGAAAATCTTCGTACCCATGGTCTTGATAATCTTCCAACCACCAATGGAGGTACCGAGTGCCATAGCCGTAGCCGCAGCAATCTTAACCCATAGAGGGATTACATCCATAGTCTCTTGGCGTCCTGAAGTTACGAGGGCAAAGGTAATGATCCCCATCGCCTTCTGCGCATCATTCGTACCATGAGTAAACGACTGTAATGCTGCCGTCACAACCTGCATAGAGCGGAAGCCCTTGTTAACCGTATGTGGACTACGCTTTGCAAAAATCCATTTCAGGACGGTCATGATGATATAACCGATAACAAATGCAATAATTGGCGAGAAGATCAAGCCCTCGACAATTTCCACAAACCCGCCCCAGTTAATATGCGACGAACCTGCACCTACATATACTGCACCAGCCAAAGCGCCGATCAGTGCATGAGAAGAGGAGGATGGAATTCCGAGCCACCAGGTAATCAAATTCCAAATAATCGAAGCAATCAGTGTGGCTATTATGATATCCAGACCATTTTCCAGTAACGTGGGATCTGTGATACTTCCGCCAATTTTCTTAGCTACACCTGTAAACATCAAAGCTCCGACAAAGTTCATCAGTGCCGCCATAATAATAGCTGTTCGAGGTTTTAACGCACGTGTAGAGACAGAGGTAGCAATTGCGTTGGCCGTATCATGGAAACCATTAATAAAGTCAAACGCAAGCGCGAGAAAGATAACAATTCCAAGAATCCATATCGATGTTTCCATATTCTAGTACCCCTTATGAGTTGCGCATGATGATCGATTCCAACATGTTGGCTACATCTTCACATTTATCTGTAGTGGTCTCGAGTCGCTCATATAATTCCTTACGCTTAATCAGCTCAATCGGGTCCTTAACGGTTTCAAATAGAGCTTTGGTACAAATACGAAGGACTTCGTCCCCTTGATTCTCAAGGTCATTCAAACGGATCGTATATTCACGAATGGCCAGTAGCTTCTTCTGTGAGAGCAAATGAACCGCTTTTTGGATTTCATAAGCACACTGACGAAGGATTTCGGCGAATTGTACAATGTATTCATCCGGGTCGAGCAGGTTGTACATATAGAAACGTGAGGCAGATGCCTCCAAGCCATCAATGACATCATCCATGCTTGTAATCAAGTCCATAATGTCGTCACGCTCAAGTGGCGTAATGAACGTCTTGTTCAATTCCTTAATTACGGTGTGCGTGTAAGTATCACATTGGGATTCGTACTTCTTCATCTCTGCAGCGAAACTATCGACATTATTCTGGAGATCAGTGATATTCTGAGCAAAATAATCTGCAGCTTGGACAATGGTATCCGCCATATTTTCCAGCGTCTCAAAGAATATGTCCTTTTTTCTCAACTTCATTGTTTTAAACCCCTTTACATAATATTACCGTGAGTACAGAGTCACCCATATGTAAAAAGCATGAAAATGAATGACAACCCTTGTTATCTTAACATATCCGTAGAAGGTATAGAAGCTATAGAAATGAACTTTTTTACACTCTATTAACACTTACCTATAATTCCGAACATAAATCTGTATATCACTGGATATTCCGACTTTCTTAGGTTGCACTATCTGCTCCACCGTATACCACATGACTGCTAAATGAAGGTGCATTAGGGACGACCAAAATATGGGTGATTCCTGGATACATCAGCTCTTCTTTACCATCCTTCACAAACCGAATCACATCACCTGGCTCACGCGACCATCTGCCCTTCGTGACCTGTCCCCGCTGAAAGAGCAACGCTTCTCCACCAAGCTCCACATCAACCTGAAGTCTTCCAACATCATCAAGTACTTTATGATCGGAACCCATCACCATCACATTTGCAGCTTCTACTGGCTTATTGTTATTCAGATCCAAATGTGGTTTACCATTCACGTAACGCTGATAGGTCTGAAGCTGAGTATCGTATTTATAGTCAATTTTATAGCTTTTAAGTAAGAAGTTTACGCTAAACTCAGCGGCCGGCTCTCCGCCTGCCGATATGTAATCTGGATTGTTAAAAAGATACCCTGGCACCTTCACACTTTTCTCATAACCCAGCTTCTCGGCACCTTCCCGCAGCTTTGCTGCATTACTGTAGAGATTATGAGGGGCTTTACGTGTTTTGTCCCGCCAGAAATAGGCTCCGGCACGACCAATCTCGTCCATATCTGCTTTTTTCTCTTTTTGCAAAATGGCATAAGCCGCGGGGCTCCCCCCGGCATGCACGGTCACACCACCGTAGCTCTCGCCAATGTCGATCAGATAAGGGCGAATACTGCGAATCGGTCCGATTTTGACCACTCCGGTATGACTTTGAAAAATACCTATCAACCGCGTAATGCCACCTTCAGCAAGGACCTCATATAAAATATCCGCTTCACTCACCCCCGACTGTGGCCGGGCCGCTGGAGCATTATTAATCATAACGGCTAAAGGACGCGGGAGACTGTTTTCAGAAACTGGAAGACCCGTTAGCCCGGAAACAAGTTCAGCAGATGGATCTGCAGTAGGCGATGGTTGAATCGTTTCAATAGGTGCAGGATCTGCTGTAGGTTGCTGTATCGGGGCAATTACATTATTTGCACTCTCTGTTCCGCAAGCGGAGAGCAATAGGGTACTTAGTACAAGGGCAGATAATAGACGGGAAGAAGAGCAATTTACTTTCATAAGCTTGTAGTTCCTCCTAAACGTTTTATGTATCTTAACTGGTTTCTTCCATTTAATCACAGCCAGTCCCATTTGTCTTGATCCGCTTGCATCAAGTATAACGACTTCAGCGTCCTTATTAGGACGATACACGTTTAAGCGAGAAATATAAGGATAATGCATAGCGTGAAACTTTTACTTTCTTATATTTTAAAAAAGGGCACAGCCGATCTCCGGCTGCACCCTGCGTGTATCTTATCCATTTAGTCTAGCTTCCAGCAATTGAGGCTTAATGTCCCATATTGATACGCTTGAAATATCCGCTCTGCCTTCCTGCTACCGTCCGCTGTTCCCATCGCATAAAAGAGAGGTGCGAAATGCTCTCTTCCGTAAGATGGAACCGCATCACGAACATGCGGAGCTTTTTTCTCATAAGCAAACAGTGAAGGTACATCCCAAGATTCTAACCCCTTGGCAATCCACGCATCGAATTCAAGCGCCCACTCTTCAGGCTGATCACTTTCATTAAGCATCCGCAAATTGTGAACAAGTCCACCGCTTCCTATCAGCAATATGCCTTCGTCACGCAGAGGGGCTAACATCCGCCCGATATTGTACTGTTCCTTGGGAGAACGTAATGAATCGACGGATAAAGCGACTACCGGAATATCAGCTTTCGGAAACATTTTTTTCAGTATTACCCAGACTCCGTGATCGAGTCCTCGCCCCAGAACGGGCTGATGTGAAAGATTGTTACCCTTAAAGAGCTCGGAAATCCGCTTGGTTAGAGCCGGATCGCCTGGGGCTGGATAAGTCAGCGTATACATTTCTTCAGGAAATCCGTAGAAGTCATGTTGTGTTTCGTGCTTCTCATCAATAGTGAGTAGCTGTTCTGGGCTATCCCAGTGCGCTGAGAATACTACTATACCCCGTGGTGCTTCTAGTTCTTGACCAAGCCGCTCCAGAAAACGGGTATACTCGTTATCCTCCAGTGCGAGGAGCGGAGAACCGTGCGCGATAAAAAATGACGGTAATTTCATAGGATGCCAACCTCCATAACCCAGTATATGGTGTGCATCTTTATTTTACCGCTAATTTCAAGTTATTGCGAGTAAAGTCCATCACCTATATCATCCAATTTTGCCACTCTGTCTGCACATGCTCCTGTTCGTTCATCCACTCTCTTGTCCGCTTAAGCAGTTGCTGCTGTGCTGGCCCAGAAGAAAAGGTATGATCACCTTGAAAAATGATCTCTTTATCGCATCGTCCCTCAGGACGTGTCCAGAATAATTTCTGATAAAGGAATGCATAATCCACCGGGATGACATCGTCAGACGTACCATGAATGACGAGCACATCACCGCTGAATTTACTAGCCTCTTGGAAAGGCTGGAAGGCCGCCAAAGAATTGAAATATACCGGTGTGAACGAGTAGCCCACGTAATCCGCTGATCCATTCTTCACCGATCGATCATACGCCTCCCGCCCTACAATCTTCACAATATCATTGAAGGGGTAACCCACGGAGGCCCACAACACGAGATTCTTCACGCGGCGATCACGAATACTTGTCAGAAGTGCAACCGCCCCACCCAGACTGTGGCCAATAAGCGTCACACGCTGTGGATCCACATCGGCAGAGCTAATTCCGTAATCGAGCACCGCTCTAGTCTGAGCGATCATCGACTCCATATCCTCCCCGCCGTAATTACCGCTGCTCTCGCCGCAGCCCGCATAATCAAATCGAATGACCATATACCCATCTTGCGCCAGCTCACGAGCTGCTTTGACAAAGATCCGATCGACTCCAATCCGGTTACCTACAAATCCATGGCAGATTACAGCTAATGGCAATCTGTCCTTGCAACGTGTGGAAGTTCCCTTCTCTTTACTCGGATAATGGATGCTCGCTGTCAATTCTTCGCCGTTATGCCGGATTACAATATTCCGTTCCATTGCCGTAACCTCCTATATTTAATCATTATTTTAATTTATTAGAATTCCGATTAACTTAGTGTGAATTATATTCTTATTATAAAGATTTCGTTCCTATTGTCAACAGAAACGGGACAGATCTTAATAATTTGCAAGAGCAATTTCGGAGTATAAACCGGAACGTCAAACAGCCAGTCTCCAAAATAATGGAGACTGGCTGTTTTTCAATCTCATTATAAGCTTCCAGGGCCGTCAATCAATCATAGCTGTCATTAAACATTTCATGGGTTTCTTGACTGCCTTCCCAATCCTTAAGCTCGCCCTCTGTTGCTGGCTCTTCCGTGGAATTCCACATACTGAATCCATCAGAGCCGCCCCAATCCCCCATTGAATGATTGGGCGTAGGCTCGAAACCGTTGCCCATGACTCTGTCCTGTTCTTTCTTGTTCTCATGTTCCATAAAGCTCCCAACCTTTCCCAAAGCTATCTTGATCACGCAACAACATTATCAGTGTTCACTCTTATAAAAGGATTATGCATAGGAAAATAGAAATGCTTGTCCTTGCGCAGACCTATCAGGCAAACGTATACTCTAGGTTAAAGACTATTCCGATTAATACTACTGGAGGTTTACTTCCCTATTATGAAAGTGAAAGATATGATTAAGGAGAATAACGCCCTGCGCGAGCAGATGACGCCTTTCAATCGTTCCTATTTTGAAGATATGATCCTAACGATGCGGGTCAGTAGGGTAGAAGCTCTCCGTGCTGAAGAACTTTTACTGGATGCAGCCAAGCTGCTTCTGAAAGAACAAAAAAAAGGTAAAAACGCTAAACAGGTGTTTGGCGAGAATCCGGATGATTATTTTAAAGAGATCATGGACAGCGTTCCCACACGCCCAGCGCGCAGCAATTGGAACTATTACTTGATGATTCCCAGCGCGGCTCTAACCTGTTTGTTCGGGGTCTTAGCTATAGGCGGACTCTTCTTGAAATGGACTAACGGTTCACCCGGGATGTTCGGACAGATTAGCCTCTTCACACTCTTCGCAGTGGGGGCAGGTTCCATTATCTTGATCGAACTTATTATGAAATGGTTAACCTCCTTGTCTGAGGGGGATGCACCTAAAGCCAAACCCTTTGATATCAAGGGCCTTGGCGTCTATATCGGAATCGCCGTAGTTGCCGTATTCATTGGCTTGTACCTCGACCGATTGTTTCCGGTCATCACATTATCCCCGTGGGTAAGCTTAATTGTTTCCCTGATGGGGGCAATTGGACTAAAGCTTATATTTTTCAAAAAATAGTAGTCATACTCCACCCGCACTCCATCCGATAGAAAGGGGGATCTTTCATGAATAAGAAGCAATATATTCTCTATTCTGTTCTAGCAGTAACACTGGGTCTAAGCGCAATACCTATAGGAACGATTCAAGCTGAAGGCGCTGTCAGCTCTCCTGTGGGAGGCACTAAGGCAAATCCTATGACAGCAAACAATAATCATGCGGAGGCTATCTATAAAGCTGCATTGCCGCTGTTGTCTTCCTCTAACAAGTTACCCGAAGCTATTAAATATTTGAACGCCAATATGTATGCGGTAGGTTCGTACCGTGCCACGATAATGACCCTGAAGCTTGAGAATTTGCACAAGGCGGCGCTTCCGGCGTGGGAGAGCAAATTCAGTGCCAGCAATGTCCAGCGGAAGCTCACCACCATCTATAAGGCTGGCGCTAGTATGAAGACCCTTGCTAATGCCACAGAAGATCTCACTCTGCGCACACTACTGAAGAGTGCCAGCGAAAATGGATATAAACTGGAGACTGCGGAAGGCACTTTTTTCCCGGTGATCGATTATGAGGCTTACCGTAAATATAAGCTTTATGTCGCTGAAGATATCAGTGCGTATATATCCATTATGGCTACGGAGTCTGGTCTGCCCTCCTCCAAGGATAATGGGCTGGTCATTGGTTGGACCGATGTAGCTGTGCGAGCACTGTCTCAAGAGCAATTTATTCAAAATCATCCGAAATCGAACCGAATTTCAGCCGTGAAATCCTTATATTCTATCTATGTTAACAATACGTTTTACGGCCAGAATAACACGCCCCTTTTCCATTATGACAATCTTGAAATGGACTTGGAGGCGCAGAAAGCCTACTCTAGCATTCTCACCAAGAATAAAGACAACAGCCCATTCCTGCAGAAACTGGATGGCTTCATGAAATTGATGAAGGACAAAGATTATAAATTAACAGATGAAGTCGAACAATACCGTAAGACTGAATTACCTCTCTAGTATGATATTACAAAAGGCCCGTCCCCATTCATTCTGGGACGGGCCTTTCTATGTTCATTAACGAAATGATTAAAGTGATGAAAGAAATTAAATAAGGATGTTAAAGAGATTGGAATCCTTATTGATTTCTACATAATCTACACCCTTCTGCTGCATCCGTTCGATAAGTGGTTCATAAGCTTCAATGGACAATAGCTCTATGCCTACAAGCGCGGGACCATTCTCTTTATCGTGCTTCTTGATGTACTCGAAACGGGTAATATCATCCTCTGGACCGAGGATTTCGTCCAAGAACTCACGCAGGGCACCTGCCCGTTGTGGGAAGTTCACCATGAAGTAGTGCTTTAAGCCTTCGTAAATCAGTGACCGCTCTTTGATCTCCTGCATACGGTCAATATCGTTGTTACCCCCACTAATGATACAGACGACCGTCCTCCCGCGGATTTGATCACGGTATTGATCAAGTGCTGCGATAGGTAAGGATCCCGCTGGCTCAACCACTATAGCATTCTCGTTATACAGCTCCAGAATGGTAGTACAAGCCTTGCCTTCTGGCACCATCACGATGTCATCCAGATGCCGGGAACAAATATCATATGTCAGTCCGCCAACGCGCTTTACAGCCGCTCCGTCCACGAACTTGTTAATTTCTTTTAGCGTTACCACTTCTCCAAGCTTGATCGCTTCAGTCATTGAAGCAGCACCAAGCGGTTCCACACCAATCAACTTAGTGGATGGACTCACCGTCTTCACATAAGTGGCTATTCCTGCTGCCAGGCCGCCCCCACCAATCGTTACGAACATAAAATCCGCAGGATGGTCCAGATTCTCCATCACTTCCATCGCTATCGTTCCATTCCCCGCAATAATTCTCGGCTCATCGAATGGGTGGATCAACGTCATACCATGGTCTATACAAGCTTGTAGCGCTTCATCATAAGCATCATCGAAGGTATCGCCCTTCAGAATGACCTCAACAAACTCACCGCCGAACCGCCGTACTTGTTTAACCTTCTGGTTAGGTGTTGTGCTTGGCATGTAGACCTTACCCTTGATTCCAAGTGCCTTACAGGAATAGGCTACACCTTGTGCGTGATTTCCTGCACTCGCACAGACAATACCTTTGGCTCTATCTTCTGCGGATAGACTACGAATCATATTATAAGCTCCGCGGATTTTAAAAGAACGGACAATCTGCAAATCTTCGCGCTTCAAATATACATCGCAATCATACTTGGCCGATAGTACGGCGTCACGCTGTAGTGGAGTCCGGATGATGACCTCCCGCAGTACGTGATGAGCCCGTACGATATCTTCCATTCCTACGATTCGGTCTTCCTCTTCTCTCATAACCCTCTCGCCTCACTATCATCTATTCATTCTACTTCTTGTAAACATACTCTCCCAAAGACATTTTTTCAAGCATTGTACGCTGTACGCAATACAATTATTGATGCCAATCTTATACTTTCTTATATTAAAAAAAGACTATAGGAATCCCCCATAGTCTCTTAAAGTTCATATACGTCCAAGATCTGAATTCTACTAATCCTGTTGCTTCAGCATCCACTTCAGCAGATCAGGCAGGCTTGTCCACAAACGCGAGTGTACAATAACATATTCGATAGCTTCATTAGCGTCGCCCATTCCCACAAAATCCGGAAGATTATGCGGCAACCTTTTGATCCCTAACAAATAATCCGGCACATGCTTGTTCACATTCCGCGCTACACGGTACAACATTTTCAGTTGGGATGTAATCCCATTCTTCTTATATTCTAAGACCATACGGTCGTAAGCTACTGTTGCTGCAGCATCATCCCCGAATTTCTCCAGTACTTGTTCCGTCTCTTTCAGCTTATTTCTGTAGAGGTATGCTGCGGTCAGAAGGTACCGTGCACCTGTGTTATCTTCTGGGTTAAGCGCTAAGATATGCTCAAGCATCTTTGCGGCTTCTTCCGCATTTCCGCTAAACCAGCAGGAGTCAGCGTAGCTTTTGCAGATACGAATGTATGGACGCGTCTCGTGGAGGCCCCAGAAATATCCTTTGTTCTCAGCGAAAAAAGCTTCTCCCAGCTCGCGTTCACCTGCATCCACCCCTGCTTTCAGGAATGCACGGGCATCCGTTTCGTTCTCTGCTTCCTCAGCCAAAATGAGGTAAGCATCCGGACTGTCCGGATATACCTCTAACGCGGCTTCAGCTAACTGTATCCGGCGGTTGGATGAATTGGTTTGCATAGCCTTTTGTAACAGTGCCCGCTCCTGATCCTTCGGACTGCCTGAGATATTCAGCAAAAGTAATTCTTCTTCCGCACCACCCATGCCGTATTCCTCAATGTAATTGAGCATCTCTTTGACTTTTCTAGAGATGGTAGGCCTAGTAACCTCATGTTTGGTAGCAAGATCCGCTTGTGTTAGGGAGAAGCCATATTCTTCAGACAAAATAAATTCGATCGCCGCACAGAAAGAGCCCATTTTCTTCACAGCAGGCTTAGTCTTACGGGAATAACCATTCCACAGAACTAGAGCTTCCCAAATAAGCTCTCTATCATAGCTTTCTCTCATGCTCTCAATAAGATGCAGCGCCAGTTGTTCATGTGCTGGATGCTCCCAATTCAGATCACGTGACACTTTTTTTCTGAGCGTAGCAAGAGTAAGCTTCACTTCAGGTTGTGCTACGGGTTCCTCTTTCTCAGCCACAGTCTCGCTAGCTGCCGCTTCTTCCTTGTTTACAAGTTGCATGATGGACTCTACTGCAGAAGTTTCTTTACCAAGGCAGCATTTCTTATATTTTTTCCCGCTTCCGCAAGGACACAAGTCATTTCTTCCAATCTTACTCAAAACGAATTCCTCCTTAAATCTGTGAGTAGCCATTCGCCATAAGCGTATCGCTAGTATGCACTATAAGTATCATCATTTCCAGGCACGAGGCATCCTTTATAAGGTTACTGCACAAAGTCTGAAGGACTCCGATTTAAAAGGGCCTTCCCATGATCGGAAAGGCCCTTATCTGTATATATCCGCACATTTTCCCCCGTACGTGTAGTATTATAGCACTTCTTCTATCACTTGTCAGTCCTTTTTTAGGACTTAAAGCGCAAAGAAATGCTAGATACAGTTCTTTATCCTTATAACAAAGCTTTCATAGCGATGTCGCTGCGGCTTTGTTTTCCGGAAAAAGAAATTCCTTCGGCCCTAACGTAAGCTGCAGCACGAGCTTCAGCAATCGTAGCACCTAGGCCTACCACGCCTAGCACCCGACCACCATTCGTCACCCAGCTTCCGTCTTCACCACGCGCCGTACCAGCATGGAAGATCAGCCCTCCTTGGCTGTCTTCAAGACCTTCAATCGGTACACCCTTTGGATAAGGGCCTGGATATCCCCCCGAAGCGAGAACTACGCATACAGCCGCTTCGTCGCTCCATTCAATGTCGATATCTGCAAGCCTACCCTCTGTGACCGCCAGAAAGATTTCTAGCAAGTCGCTCTTGAGTCTAGGCAACACGACCTGAGTCTCAGGATCACCGAAACGAGCATTAAACTCAATCGTCTTTGGTTTCCCTTCTGGAGAAATCATCAGTCCCGCAAATAGTACACCGCTAAAGGGACGACCTTCATCGACCATGGCTTTTGCTGTCGGCTTAATGATGGTCTCGATCGCTTCTTGGATAATAGCCTCATCAATATGTGGCAAAGGCGAATAGGTACCCATTCCGCCGGTATTAGGCCCTTTATCCCCATCAAATATGGGCTTATGATCCTGGGCAGCAGCCATAGGACGTACCGTCTCTCCATCGACAAAAGCCAGAATCGACATTTCCTGTCCAGCTAGAAATTCCTCAATAACAACCTGAGCGCCTGCCTCACCGAATACCTTAGTGACCATAATATCAGCGAGCGCTTGCTCTGCTTCATCCAACGAATAAGCAACCGTCACGCCTTTTCCTGCAGCCAGACCATCTGCCTTGATTACGATCGGCAGCGGCTGTTCCCGCAAATAAGCTAGCGCAGCTTCATAGTCGTCGAACTTCTCATAGGCTGCTGTCGGAATATTATATTTATGCAAAAGATCCTTCATAAAGGTTTTGCTGCCTTCGATCTCCGCCGCATTCTTGCGTGGACCAAACACAGGAATATTCTGTGCTTCAAAAGCATCCACAATCCCAGCACCAAGCGGATCATCTGGTCCAATTACAACAAGACCTACTTCCTTCTCTTTCGCAAAAGCCGTCAGACGATCGAACTCAAATACTCCGATCGGCACACATTCGGCTAACTGCGCAATCCCGGCGTTGCCGGGTGCGCAATAGATTTTACCTGCCTTGGGGCTTTGGGATAGACTCCAAATCATCGCATGTTCCCGGCCGCCGCCGCCAACCACTAAAATATCCATCCGAATATGATCCTCCCAGTGCTCTAGTGTTTGAAGTGACGGACGCCTGTGAAGACCATAGCAATACCATACTCATTAGCGACCTTAATCGACTCTTCGTCTTTTATGGAGCCGCCTGGCTGAATCACTGCAGTGATTCCTGCTTTTGCTGCCATTTCAAGCGTATCGCCCATTGGGAAGAACGCGTCGGAAGCGAGTACGGCTCCCTTAGATTTTTCACCTGCTTGTTCGATTGCAATTTTAGCTGCACCGACACGGTTCATTTGTCCTGCACCTACGCCAACAGTCATATCATCAACAGCCAGTACAATCGCATTAGACTTCACATGCTTAACTACTTTCCATCCGAACAACAGCTGTTTCAATTCCTCTTCGGTTGGTTTACGGTCCGTAACGACTTGCAGATCATCTGGGTTCACAGAGTGTACATCGCTCTCCTGTACAACCATTCCTCCATCGATGGAGGTTACTACAAAGCTGCTCTTACGCGCACTAGCCGTACTAAGATTACCGATTTTGAGCAAACGGAGATTTTTTTTCTTCGTAAGGATTTCCAGTGCTTCTTCCGTAAAGCCTGGTGCCAATACGATTTCGAGGAAAATATCTTTCAGCAGGTTCGCTGTGTCTGCATCAATAATGCGGTTTGCTGCAACAATTCCGCCAAAGATAGAAGTTGGATCTGCGTTGTAAGCTTTTTGATAAGCTTCGTATACACTTTCACCCACACCTACACCACAAGGGTTCATATGTTTAACCGCTACGACAGCAGGCTCTTCGAATTCTTTCACAATTTGCAGTGCTGCGTTAGCATCGTTGATATTGTTGTAAGATAACTCTTTGCCGTGCAATTGCTCAGCCGCAGTGAGTGTATCCAGTGCCGCCAATGGCTTGCGATAGAAAGCCGCTTTTTGATGCGGATTCTCGCCATAACGCAGATCCTGAATTTTCTCATAAGTCACGGTGTAGCGCTCTGGTAGAGGTTCGCCAGTAACGTTAGCCAGATAATCGGAAATCAAGGCATCGTAAGCCGCCGTATGACGGAACACTTTTGCCGCAAGACGTTTGCGTGTTTCGAGCGTTGTATCTCCACCTGCGCGAACCTCTTCAAGTACAGTAGCGTAATCATTAGCATCCACCACTACACTTACAAAAGCATGGTTCTTCGCTGCAGAACGCAGCATCGTAGGTCCGCCAATATCGATATTCTCGATGGCTTCCTCGTAGGATACGTCAGGTTTTGCGATCGTTTCCGCGAACGGATACAGATTCACAACAACCAGATCGATATAGTCCAGACCAAGCTCCTTCATTTGACGCGTGTGCTCCTCGTTATCACGAACTGCAAGCAATCCGCTGTGTACAGCAGGGTGCAAGGTTTTGACACGTCCGTCCATGATTTCCGGGAATCCTGTCACATCGGAAATCCCGATGACTGGAACACCTTCTTTAGCCAAAAGTGTGCTTGTTCCACCTGTAGAGATAATTTCTACGCCTAATGCAGACAACTCGCGGCAAAAATCCACGATACCTTGTTTATCCGATACGCTGACTAGCGCTCTTTTGATACTCACTTTGAATAGTCCTCCTTCAGGTTGTACATGCGATTTAATACAAGAAGTAACGGCTATGCCGTCCTTTTTGGGACGGTTTCCGTTTCTTCGAGAAATATAAGACATAAAGTATGCTGTGAAACTTATACTTTCTTATATTTTGAAGAAAACCCACAACGCGACACATAACGCCGCTTATGCAATATTTCCCGAGAAATACCCTGAAACATCTCGGTCTGTCACCAAATGTCGATCCAAAACTTCGAATGGCTGCGGTGCAGCTTACTTTTCGCGGATAATCGTCTTTCTTCCACTCAGTTCCACTTTCCCGCTGGCAAAAGCACCAACCACTTCGGGATACAGCTCATACTCAACCTTATGAATACGTTCTGCCAATGAATCCGCCGTGTCGTTATCCTGCAGGGCTACGCTGCGCTGAGCAATAACAGGCCCAGTATCCATACCTCCATCGACAAAATGCACAGTAACACCTGTCAGCTTCACGCCATAATCCAACGCTTGTCCAATTGCATCTTTTCCCGCAAAAGCAGGCAGCAGCGATGGATGAATGTTAATAATTCGTCCAGCATACGGCGTTAAAAGCACTGGCGTAATAAGACGCATGTAGCCTGCCAGTACAACCAGCCCGATTTCCCGCCGCTGAAGCTCTGCTACAATCTCTGCTTCGTAAAGTTCACGGCTGGCGAAGTCTTTTGGCCGCAGCAAGAGGGCGGGAATGCCCGCATCCTCCGCTCGCTTAGCTACAGGTGCCTCTGGCTTGTCGGATACAAGCAACTCAATATTGCCCTCACCAAGCAAGCCTGCTCTCTGTGCATCGATCAGTGCAGCAAAATTACTGCCTTGCCCAGAAGCAAAAACAGCGATTCGACTCAATTGCATCACACTTCAGCTCCAGTAAAGGTTACTTTGCGTTCCCCTTCTGTCACTTTACCAATGATATAAGCCTCTTCTCCGCTCGCTTTTAGCAGTTCAAGAGCACGTTCTCCATCAGCGCTACTTACTACCAGAACAAGTCCAATTCCCATATTAAAAGTAGTAAACATATCACGGTTGCTCACGTTTCCTTTGTTCTGCATCAATCCGAAGATCGGCAGAATCGGCCACGATCCGTAATTAATCTCCACATCTACACCATCAGGTAATACGCGCGGGATATTCTCGATGAATCCGCCACCCGTAATATGTGCCATCCCTTTCACCGGAAGCTGCTCCAAGAGCGCCAGCAAAGGCTTCACATAGATCTTAGTTGGTGCAAGAAGTACATCCACAAGCGGAGCTCCAAGCTCCGGAAGCACATCATTCAGGCCATAGCCATCTTCCTCAAGCAAAAGCTTACGCACCAGCGAGAAGCCGTTGCTGTGCACGCCGCTAGAAGCTAAACCAATCACTGTGTCTCCAGCAGCGATGTTAGCGCCTGTTACCAGCTTCGCTTTGTCAGCTACGCCAACTGTGAATCCAGCGATATCATACTCACCCGCTGAATACATGCCAGGCATTTCAGCTGTTTCTCCGCCAATCAGCGCACAACCTGCTTGGTGACAGCCCTCTGCGATTCCTGCTACGATCGCTTCGATTTTCTCCGGTACGACTTTGTCGCAAGCCAGATAGTCGAGGAAAAAGAGTGGCTCCGCGCCTTGCACTACAATGTCGTTCACGCACATAGCTACAGCGTCGATCCCAATCGTGTCATGGCGATCCGCCGCGAACGCGATCTTCAGTTTCGTGCCCACACCATCAGTTCCCGATACGAGCACTGGCTCTTCATATTTATCTTTATTGAGGCCAAACAGCGCTCCGAACCCACCAAGATCCGTCATTACTTCTGGACGGTAAGTACGTTTTACGTGCTTTTTCATGCGTTCTACCGCTTCGTTACCAGCCGCAATATCCACTCCGGCGTTTTTATAAGCTTCCGACACTTGGGACACCTCATCTTTTAATTAGTTTAGAGCGCGTTTGCGGGGGCATTCGGGGTGAACCTTATTGGTGGTTATAGGGGAGCTATTACGAGGAATGTTTGGACTTCCGATCGCTGTTATGCTCGAATTCCTTTGAATTTGATACCGCTGAGCGGTAGAAATTCGAGCATAAAGGCGAACGCTAACGCTTCTACAGTTCCAAACTTCCTCTCCATAACTCCCTCTAACCACCGGGTTCAACCCTACTGCAAGCCGCAGTGCGCGCCTTGCACATGGACCTCAAGACCTCGGTGCATGAGCTGCGCCATGCACCTCTTCTAGCGAAACAAGCGACGAGCTTGGTGAGCCAGTCCCGGCGGCGGATGCAGCCGGGGGGCGGAGCGCCGTAAAGCGTGTCCCGTCCGTGCGAAGCACACAGGGACAAGGCGAGATTTGCACCCACACCCTCTTAGAAAGTTATAACCAAACTCTTACCGCCGAGCTTTCGGGTGGCCGGAGGGCAGAGCCCTTCGGAATCCCCCTTTGCAAGGGGGACTTAGGGGGATGTCAACACGAGCAGCCATCTTTCTCCGCCCCGCCAAAATCAACCTGCGTCGGGTAATCGTTATCGAAGCAGGAAAGGCATAGCCCGCCTTTGTAATCATCTTTGTTGTGACCACCAATGGAAGTGATTAGGCCCTCCGGTGACAAGAATGCCAAGGAATCTGCATTAATCTCTTCGCACATTTCCGCAATGGTCTTGTAGGACGCGATGAGATCGCGGCGGTCTGGGGTATCAATGCCGTAGAAACAAGGATTCTTGAAGGGTGGCGATGTAATCCGCACATGTACTTCAACGGCTCCCGCTTCACGAAGCAGATTGACGATCCGCCGTGAAGTTGTGCCGCGCACGATAGAATCATCGATCATGACAACACGTTTGCCATCAACCACACTGCGCACGGCACTTAGCTTCATTTTCACACCTTGCTCACGCAGCTCTTGGCTCGGCTGGATGAAGGTCCGGCCTGTATACTTGTTTTTGATGAGCCCAAGCTCATAAGGAATGCCCGTCTGCTCCGCAAATCCAATCGCTGCCGAGATACTTGAATCCGGTACACCAGTTACGAGGTCAGCATCTACGAAAGCTTCTAATGCCATTCGGCTGCCCATCCGCTTACGGGCGGTGTGCAGGTTAGCGCCATTCATATCACTGTCTGGGCGAGAGAAGTAAATATACTCCATCGCGCACAGCGCTTTACGTTTCGGCTCGGTAAAACGGTCCTCTAAAAGACCATTTTTATCAAGCACGAGCAGTTCGCCAGGTTCGATATCGCGGACTAACTGTGCTCCGATCACTTCTAACGCGCAAGATTCGGAAGCAAAAATATAGGCGTCGCCGATCCGTCCCATTACAAGCGGACGCAAACCATGGGAATCCGAAGCGACAATTAATTTGTCATTCGTCATGAGCAGAAAAGCAAACCCGCCAACCAGTTGTTTTAGCGCATCCTTAGCCGCTTCAACAAAATCCTTTGGCGAACGCGCAATCAGATGCGCCAGCACTTCTGTATCACTTGTGGTTTGGAAGATCGATCCGCTTTGCTCTAGCTGTTTGCGAATCAACGGTTCATTTACTATGTTACCGTTCGTAGCAATCGCCAAATCACCGTCACGATATTTGAATACGAGCGGCTGTGCATTGGTTAAGCGGCTGTCTCCGCTGGTGGAATAACGTACATGTCCGATGGACATGTCTCCAACCAGTGAGGCAATTTTGTCCTTGTCGAATACTTCTTTTACTAACCCCATCCCGCGGTGATAGTTGAAATCACGACCATCTGCTACGCAGATGCCCGCACTTTCTTCCCCACGGTGCTGTAAGGCGTGCAAGCCGTAATAAGACATGGACGCCGCTTCCAGGTGTCCGAAGACCCCGAAAACGCCGCATTCTTCTTTTAATGTGTCAAAAATATCTCCCGAGCCCGTTCCTTCATTGTAAAAGTCACCAGTCCACAGGATAGGAGTCTCCTGCTCTTTCCCGGTCTTTATTTCATAAGACATGGAATAGCATCCTCCCAAACGAATTTCAATTCTGCTACAGCTTCATCTAATACGGATGCACCGTCCAGATTTACGCGCAGTCTGTCTCCACCTACAGTTCCGATGATTTCCACTGGAACGCCGCTGGCAGCAATCGCTGCTTTCAGCTCTTCCGCACGTTCAGGTGCTGCCGTCAGCACGATACGTGATTGGCTTTCACTGAACAACGCTACATCGGATCTAAGTCCATTAGCAGAAAGTTCAACGTTTGCACCAACGCCACCGCTGATACAGCTCTCTGCAAGTGCTACAGCAAGGCCGCCTTCGGACAAGTCATGTGCCGAACGCACCAGACCGCCGCGAATCGAACTAAGCACTGCGCTCAGCAGTTTTTTCTCAGTAGCCAAATCCAAAGCTGGAGGACGACCTTCCGTTACACCATGAACGGCATATTGAAATTCACTACCACCAAGCTCAGCTTTTGTAACGCCTAGCAGAAGGATGGAATCTCCTTCTTGTTTGAAGCCTTGAGTCGTAATATGATCCGTATCCGTTACTAAACCAACCATGCCGACAACCGGCGTTGGGTAGATGGATCCCGTAGTATTTTCGTTATAAAGACTGACATTCCCGCCGATAACCGGAGTATCCAGCACACGACAAGCTTCGGCCATACCATCAACCGCACGCTCCATTTGCCAGAACACATCAGGTTTCTCAGGGTTTCCGAAGTTTAGGTTATCGGTAATAGCAAGCGGTTCAGCACCCGAACAAACGATGTTACGAGCCGCTTCGCTGACTGCAATCCGTCCACCCACTTCAGGATCAAGATAAACGTAGCGCCCGTTACAGTCCGTGGTCATCGCAAGTCCTTTACGTGTACCATGAATGGTAACTACAGCCGCATCAGATCCAGGTCGAACAGCCGTACTAGTCCGCACCATGTAATCATATTGGTTGTATACCCAAGCTTTGCTTGCTACGGTTGGTGATCCAAGAACAGTACGAAGTGCGCCGCCTAGATCTGTAACTTCCGCGTAACGAAGCGTATCTACCGATTCATTTTCTACATAATAAGCAGGAACCTCAGATGGTTTGTTATACACTGGGCACTCATCCACGAGCGCAGTTACAGGCATGTCGCCAACAACCTCACCGTGATGATACAGCTTCAAGCGACCATCATCTGTAACTTTACCGACCTTACAGCAGATTACACCCCAGCGATCAAAAATCTCTTGCGCCTGAGCCTCATCCTTCGGTTCTACTACGAACAACATCCGTTCTTGCGATTCGGAAAGCATCATTTCATAAGGGGTCATGCCGTCTTCACGTTGTGGCACCTGATCAAGATACAGCTCCAGACCGTTACCCGCTTTACTTGCCATCTCAGCACTAGAGCAAGTAAGTCCAGCCGCACCCATATCCTGAATCCCAATAACGATGCCGCTGTCGATTAACTCTAGACAAGATTCCATAACGAGCTTCTCCATAAATGGATCGCCTACTTGTACAGCTGTACGTTTTGCTTCGGACTCTTCACTTAGTTCCACGGATGCAAAAGTAGCCCCATGAATCCCATCACGTCCAGTAGGAGGACCTACGTAGAAGACCGGGTTTCCTACCCCTTTAGCGACACCGCGTTGGATTTTATCATGATCAATCAGGCCGACACACATTGCGTTAACAAGCGGGTTACCGTCATAGCTATCATCGAACATGATTTCGCCGCCCACGGTTGGAATCCCGATACAGTTACCATAACCAGCAATACCCGACACCACATGCTCGAACAAATATTTCACGCGGTCGCTTTCCAGCTTGCCGAAACGCAAGGAATTCAGCAGTGCGATAGGTCTTGAGCCCATGGAGAAAATATCACGAATGATACCACCTACGCCTGTTGCCGCACCTTGAAAAGGCTCTACCGCAGAGGGGTGGTTATGACTTTCGATTTTGAATACAACCGCTTGGTTGTCACCGATATCTACAATCCCTGCGCCCTCGCCTGGTCCCATTAGGACACGCGGTCCAGTAACTGGGAAACGTTTCAACAGTGGCTTAGAGTTCTTGTATGCACAGTGTTCAGACCACATTACGCTGAATACGCCGATTTCAGTATAGTTCGGCAAACGTCCCATAAAAGACTTGATGAGCTCATATTCGCTGTCCGACACACCGAATTGGCTGTAAATTTTCTGCTCTGCGATCTGTTCTGCGGTCGGTTCCTTAACGGATACTTGCTGCGTCATGACGATCCCTCCAAGTCTTCAGTATAGATGTGAACATTCGTTTGCCATCTTCAGATCCGAGCAAGCTGTTAGCTGCACGCTCAGGGTGAGGCATCATGCCGACTACATTCCCCTGCACATTACTAACACCCGCAATATCAGCTACAGAGCCGTTAGGATTATCGCTATATGTGAACACAATCTGATTGTTAGCTTTCAGTTCTGCTAAAGTCGCTTCATCACAGTAATAGTTGCCTTCACCGTGAGCGATTGGGATGATGATTTCTTCATCCTTAGCATAATCAATAGTAAATGGGGTTTCGTTATTAACAACCTTAAGCACTGTATCATGACAACGGAACTTCATGGACATGTTACGACGCAGCGCGCCTGGCAACAAACCAACCTCAGTAAGAATTTGGAACCCATTGCAAATGCCTAGCACGAATTTACCTTGCTCTGCTGCTTTAGCAACTTCAGCCATTACAGGAGCAAATCTTGAAATCGCGCCACAGCGCAGGTAATCACCATATGAGAATCCGCCTGGAACCAAAATGCAATCATACGCCGACAAATCTGTCGCTGTATGCCACACATAATCGACTGGTTCGCCGAGACTGTCCTCTACCGCCTTGTAGCAATCAATATCACAGTTAGAGCCTGGGAAGACAAGTACAGCAAATTTCATGTCGTTTAGTCCTCCAATTCGTAGCGGTAATCCTCGATCACCGTGTTGGCAAGTAGCTTTTCGCACATTTCCTTGAGACGTACTTCTGCTTCAGCACGGTTATCCGTGTCCAAAGTTAGCTCCATATATTTCCCAATACGCAAACTTTCAACTTCTTGAAAACCTACTGAATGAAGTGCTCCTTGCACCGCTACACCTTGTGGATCGAGAACGCTTTTCTTGATGGTGACATATACCGTCGCTTTTAACATATGCTTGTAGTTCCTCCTAAATTTTTATGTGTATATACTTTCTGAAAGCTGAAACTCTACTAAAAGTAACTCTAGCTTAAAAAACACATACTTAATTTATTCCCATGAGTAAACACACAATGTTGAGCTATAAAGACTTGCCAGTAAGACGATGATAAATGTCCAGATAACGGCGCGTTGTTTCTTCAACTACTTCTAGTGGAAGTGGATCAGGTTTGCTATTTTTATCCCAAGAGGATGCAGACAGATACGTACGAACAGGTTCTTTATCCATACTATCAATTTCGATATCAAGAGCGTATTTGTCCTTAGCCCAGAAACGTGAAGCATCCGGCGTAAAAATCTCATCAATTAGAATCACCTTGCCATCCAGCAAGCCGAATTCGAATTTACAATCTGCAAGAATGATTCCCCGCTCAGCACAATACTCTCTGGCAAAAGAGAACAACTGCAAGCTTTTCTCCTGCAGCTCGAGTGCCAGATTAGCACCGATTAAATCCTGCATTTTTTCAAAAGGAATATCCTCATCATGACCTACATCGTTTTTAGCCGCAGGGGTAAAGATTGGCTGTGCCAGCAGCGCATTTTTGCGCAAGTTCTTAGGAAGCTCAATACCATTCACTTCGCCCGTTTCTCGATACTGTCTCCAGCCCCCACCGGTGATGCACCCACGCACAACACATTCGATATCAATGCGCTCCGCTTTGCGTACCACCATAACACGGTTTCTGAGCGCCTCTTTGTCCTCAACAATGTCTCCGAGCAGATCCACATCGATATGAACGACATGGTTCTCCATCAGCTCTTTGGTCTTTCCGAACCAGAACGCACTCAGACGGTTAAGCACATTACCCTTTTCAGGTACCGCTGGGTCCAGCACATAGTCAAAAGCAGATATCCGATCCGTGACGACGATCAGTACATTCTCCCCTAAATCGTATAGCTCACGAACCTTCCCTTTATAGAGCAGCGGCGCATTGATGAGTTCCACGGCTGTGGATACGGCCGACGATGTCATGACCTTTCCTCCCTTGAACTAATGATCTTCCTAAGTTGGGCTGGTCTAGGAGGAAGCACTTCCGAGGAATGTTTGGACTTCCGATCGCTGTTATCCTCAGATTTCTTAATTTGAACCGCTTCTCGCGGTAGAAATCCGAGGATAAAGGCGAACGCTACGCTTCTACAGTTCCAAACTTCCTCTACAGTGCTCCCCCATCCAGCTTTGCATTTTTTGCAGCGTTCCTTAGTTCACCACTAACTTATCTTTTTAGGATCTCTAAGGTCTCATTCCGAGGAATTCGTTCCTTATCGACCCAACCATTAACGCACCTATTTTTTAGAGCAGCTCTAGCTTGCGGAAGATGGTGTCCACATGCTTAAGGTGCCAAGAAGGGTTAAATGCATCTTCAATTTCTTCCGGGGTAAGAACGTTAGTAATCTCAGGTGTAGCTTCCACGATATCGCGGAATTGTTTTTGCTCTTCCCATGCTTGCATCGCACGTGGTTGAACGGTATCGTACGCTTGCTCACGGCTAAGGCCTTTATCGATCAGTTTAGTCAAGATCCGACCGGAGAAAGGAACACCGAAGGTACGGTTCATGTTGCGCTTCATATTCTCTGGGAATACAGTCAGGTTCTTCACGATGTTACCGAAACGGTTCAGCATGTAGTTGAGCAGCATTGTCGCATCCGGAAGGATGATACGTTCCACTGAGGAGTGCGAAATATCGCGTTCATGCCAGAGTGGTACGTTCTCGTAAGCTGTAACCATATGTCCGCGAATGACGCGGGACAGACCGGAAATGTTCTCGCAGCCAATGGGGTTCCGTTTGTGAGGCATAGCGGATGAACCCTTTTGACCTTTTGCAAAAGCTTCTTCCACTTCACGAATCTCACTCTTTTGCAGAGCGCGGATTTCAGTAGCGAATTTGTCTAACGATGTTGCTACCAAAGCAAGAGCAGCCATGTATTCAGCATGACGGTCACGCTGTAACGTTTGTGTAGAGATTGGAGCTGGGCTTGTCCCGAGCTTGCGGCAAACGAATTCTTCTACGAAAGGATCGATGTTAGCGTACGTACCAACAGCACCGGAGATTTTTCCGAACTGTACACCGTTCGCAGCATGGCGGAAACGCTCCAGGTTACGTTTCATTTCTTCGTACCATAGAGCCATTTTCAGACCAAAGGTAGTTGGCTCGGCATGAACACCATGCGTACGGCCCATCATCGGCGTATCCTTGTAAGCAATAGCTTTATCTTTAAGGATCTCAATAAAGTTGATGATATCCTTCTCAAGAATTTCATTCGCTTGACGCAGCAAGTAACCTAGCGCCGTATCTACCACGTCAGTAGAAGTAAGACCGTAGTGAACCCATTTGCGCTCTGCGCCAAGGCTCTCGGAAACCGCACGTGTAAATGCGATAACGTCATGACGTGTCTCTTGTTCTATTTCATCAATGCGTGCGATGTCGAATTTAGCGTCCTTACGCAGTTTAGCTGCATCTTCATGCGGGATGACTCCCAGCTCAGCCCATGCTTCACAAGCACAAATCTCAACTTCCAGCCACGCTTTGAATTTATTTTCCTCCGTCCAAATAGCACGCATCTCAGGTCTGCTGTAACGTTCGATCATATTCTTTAGTTCCTCCAAAGTTTAGATTGCTCCACCCAGGACAAGCCGTCTCCGGTATCCTTGCAGAGCAGATTGATATGGCCCATCTTGCGGCCGGTCTTACTCTCAGTCTTGCCATATATATGAAGCTTAGGTACAACACCCAGCTTATTATCTTTTTCGTCCTGTGTACAGGTCGCTTTAATCGCGCCATCCAAATGCTGGCCTAGTACATTTACCATAACTACAGGTGTCAAAAGCGTTGTATCGCCTAGCGGCAGATTACAAATCGCCCGGACATGCTGTTCGAACTGTGAAGTCGCGCAAGCGTCCATGGTGTAATGCCCGGAGTTATGCGGCCTTGGTGCTAACTCATTGACGAACAATTCTCCGTCCTCTGTGACGAACATTTCCACCGCCAGTAGCCCAACCGCATCAAGTCCAGCGATTAATGTCTCTGCCAATTCGCATGCTCTAAGCTGAATCTCCTCTGACACTCTTGCAGGCACAATCGACAGATGTAAAATATTATTCACATGAATATTCTCAGAAGGCGGGAAGCTCTTAACCTCTCCAGATGCACTGCGTGCTGCAACAACGGATATTTCACACTTAAAAGCTACAAACTTCTCAAGCACCAGCTCCGGCACAACGGCTCCGGGTGCTACTTGCCGGAAGGCTTCTTCCAGCTCTTCTTCCTGACGGATCACGGCTTGTCCCTTGCCGTCATAACCGCCTGTGGCTGTCTTCAGCACACAGGGAAGTCCAAGTTCAGCTGCCGCCACTTTCAGCTCCGCAAGGCTATCCACCTTCCGGTACGGGGCGACGGGTACGCCTGCCGCCTCGATGGCGGCTTTTTCGCGCAGCCGATGCTGCGTCGTATACAGCAGCGCGCTGCCCTGCGGCACGTACGATTCCTCCGTCAGCAGCGCGGCAACGCCCGCGTCGACGTTCTCGAACTCGTACGTGATGACGTCCGAGCGGCGGGCTAGCTCCCGCGCCGCGTCCCGGTCGTTATACGCCGCTGTAATCTGCGGTGTGACTTGACCGCTAGGCGCATCCGGCGCAGGGTCCAGCGCCACGAAGCGGTAGCCCATGGCGCTGCCAGCCAGCGCCATCATGCGCCCGAGCTGCCCGCCGCCGAGCACGCCGACGGTCGCGCCGGGCAGTAGCGTCCGGACGGTGTCCGTGCCGGACGCATCCATAGCGGCTGGCGAATTTCCGCCGCCAGCCTCCTGCAGCTTCAGCTCCTCCGGTCTCATAAGCTGTCGCTGCTTTCAAGGACTTCGTCGCGGATCGCATCCCGCCGCAGCTGCGCGCGCTGCTGCACTTCTGGATCGAACGCTCCGATAATCTGTGCGGCCAGGAGGCCTGCATTAATGGCCCCTGCCTTACCAATGGCTACCGTTGCCACTGGAATGCCTCCTGGCATCTGCACGATGGAGAGAAGCGAATCCAGCCCATTAAGCGCCTTCGACTGCACTGGCACTCCAATCACAGGCAGGATCGTCTTTGCTGCCACCATACCCGGTAAATGCGCTGCACCACCCGCTCCTGCAATAATGACACGAATACCCCGGCCCGCGGCTTCCTCCGCATAGCTGAACATCAAGTCCGGCGTCCGGTGCGCAGATACTACCTTCTTCTCATAAGATAATCCCAGCTCTTCTAGCACCGCACAAGCGTGCTCCATCGTATCCCAATCCGATTTACTGCCCATGATAACAGCTACCTGTACAGACATGATTCGACCTACCTTCCAGTCACTAGTATGGATATCTTTATCTTGTGAATTAGAATAAAAAAAGCCCGATGACCAGACGCATTTTGCTGCGGGAGGATCGGACTAGTAAAGAAATTAGGAAACAATAATCCGCGTGCCTATCACTAGGCTGCATTAAGTGCGGAAAACAGCACAATGCATCACTCCGTTACCCGGACCGCATTGCTGCATTCTATCATCCTATTTCCTCGTAGTCCGGTAATTTACGGTTCCCGGGTAGAAACTTCCGGGCCATATCCCCGGTTTTATACGAGTTGCTCATGACATCAGTTTAACAATCCCCTACACAGGATGTCAACTCAAACACGAACATTGATAAATACCAATTACTTAATGTTCGCTTTTAGGTGTATTTAAATTCTCAAAAGCCACTTATTTTGATGATAAAGACTTCTTTCCGTACACTTTTGGTTCTAACAACAGATGTTATATTAAGCGTAAAACTTATACTTTCTTATATTTGAAAAAAGGAACGCCATAAGCGTCCCTTTTTACTCTATATTATTTTACTACCAGCACTGGAATACGAGCGCTTTGTACTACATTGTGGCTCACACTTCCCAGAACAAATTCACGTATTCCGCCAAGTCCGCGGCTGCCGATAACAATTACATCTATAGCATGTTCCTTAGCATATTTCAAAATCACTTCAGCGGGAGATCCTTGTAGTAGCTCAACCTCAGCATTCAAGCCTTCAGCCTCAAGGCGTCCCTTGACTTCTTCCGTAGTCTGCACTGCTAAATCATAATATTCTTTATTTACTGAAGCCGGTAGTGGTGCTAGAGCTTCTCCGATAAAAAATCTTGGAAATTCAAATGCGTGAACGACATGCATCGTAGAGCCTGGAGTTACTTTTGCGAGTTCAATTGCGCGCTCCAATGCTTGATTAGAAGCCTTAGATCCATCATAGGCGAGCAAAATTTTAGAGAATAACATGTACGCCACCTCTTTTTCTAGTTTGTAATCATTAAGACTATCACCTTAAAAAATAGCTGTACAAAAAGATATTCAGCAGCAGAAGTAACGGAATTCCGATCCTAAAGGACATATGTCGCGTCTTGTGGCGCTTACGATACATGGCAATCAACACGCCTAGTGCCCCGCCCATAGCTGCCAGCAGAAAAAGTGTCTTCTCAGGTACACGTTCTCGCCGTTTACGGGCTTTGTTCTTGTCTTCGGACATCACTACGTATCCGATAATATTAATTACCACAAACCACAACATTATAACCTTGACCATTCTTCCGGGCTCTCCTCCTTGCTTCCTATCTATCTCTATTATATTCCTCTTTTTCACAAAAAACCAATCATCCTTACACGCGCTGATAACTTCGCAACCCGCCTTTTACGTTTCACTGCTTCGTATCCTTCATCCATATCCATGACAACACCGCAGCCAGCGCCGCCGCAATTCCGCCCAGCCAGAACCCTCCAGTCAAACCATACAGAGCGCTCATCCAGCCTGCCACGAACGGCCCCGCCGACATACCTATAGCATAAACCGCCTGATAGAAGCCCATAGCTGTTGCGCGCTTATATGGATCTACTTCTGACACCGACTTGCCTAGCAACAATGGAAAGATAAGTCCCTGCATAAATCCGTTTCCTACCTGAGTCAGACAGAGCGTCGCTAGTGTCGGCATTGAAGGAATAAGAAGTGTAAACAATGCACTTCCCGCGAAGCCTAAGAGAAGCGTGCCCCGGTCTCCTAGCAGCCTACCAAATGTCCGTGAGCCATAGAGGGTCGCGACAGCATGCGGGATCATAAAAGCGAGCGTCAGCCAGCCCAAGCTTTCTTTACTTGCTCCGATATTCAGAGCTTGGTTTGGCGTATATCCGAACATCGTTATGAATAGCACACAGTGTGCCAGCACAGACAACAGTGAGACTCTTACTAAGAGCGGCTCCTTCATAACACCCGCCAAGTCCTTAACCTGGATCGCACTTTGCCGTTTCTCCTGTTTTTGTTCAGGCAGCCGCAGCGCAAGCAGCAGCGCGGCAATCGCTACAATTCCACCAATCAGAAACGGGGTATTCCAGCCCCAATGCTCCACCATATAGCCACTGATCATCATACTGGTCAATTGGGCGATTACCGTCGTGAATTGCAGCATGCCCATTGCCTTTCCAGCTTCCTCTTTCGGGAAATATCCCGCGAACATCACAGTGTACACAACCCATGCGGAAGCCGCTATACCGGATACTGCACGTGCTGCCAATGCCCACCCAGGCTGTGCTCCCCACATAAAAAGAAAGCAGCTGGCTCCGCTCGCAATCAGTCCCAGGTAGATAAACGGACGACGCCGGTTCAAATAATCCGAACCGATGCCAATCGGCAGTCGGAACAGAATCTGCATTAACCCGTATACGCCAAGCACCATGCCCACCATAAAATACGATGCTCCCAAATGCTCCACGTAAGGGGAAAGCACCGGAACATAAATATAAGAAGAGAACCAGAACATAAATACAATAACAAGAAAGAAAAACCTGCTGTTACCCTGACCCTGTGGGCTATCTGCCGCTTTCACTGGATCCACTTGCTGCTCAGCTGCCACCCTAATCACCTGCTCTATGTATTTGCTTAACATTCTAATTCAAAGCCTATCTGTAGACCACAAAAACTTACGTGGACAGAAAAAGGCCACTGAGCACACTCAGCAGCCTTTTTATTACAATACATTCGAACCTCTTTACTTATCCTTCTGTTGCCCTTCAAGCGCTGCTTTCAGCAGTTCCCCAAGGTTAGAGCCAATGCTTTCTTGCTTACTGTATTGCTGCACCAGTTTTTGCTGTTCGCGTTTATTCACATGCTTATGATCCTTATCCAAGGTTTCTGTGATTCCACAGCCCAAACATTGTACAAACATGCCTGCTTTACCCTCTTTGAGCTCCATTTTCTTATGGCACTGTGGACAGCGGCGATTCGATAGTCTTTTCTCTCCGGCGCGGGTATAACCACAGTTATCTGCAGGGCATACAAGCAGCTTGCCACGTTTGCTCTTTTTCTCCAGCAGTCTTGTACCACATTCCGGACAATTACTGTTCGAGACATTATGTGGTTTATATTCTGCTCCACTAGTTTTGACGCCAGTTACCAGTTCCTGTGCCATACTGCGGATGCCTTGCAAGAAGAGATCCGGTTTGCCTTGACCACGCGCTATTTTCTCCAGCTCAGCTTCCCAGCGCGCGGTTAGATCTGGTGTCCGGAGCTGTGTGGATACCAACTCAATAAGCTGCTTGCCTTTACCCGTCGGATGCAGCAGATTCCCTTGGCGTTCAATGGTATCGGAGCTAACCAGCTTCTCGATAATATCCGCTCGGGTTGCCGGGGTTCCCAGTCCGTGCTTCTCCATTTGCGTTAACAGCGAAGCTTCATTAAAACGCTTCGGTGGCTGTGTCCGTCCAGGACGAACCATGCAGCGGCCAATCGTGACAGTTGCTCCTTCGCGTAGCTCAGGTAGCTTCACACTCCCAGCTGCTGGCTCGTCCGATGGCTCCTCGTCGTCATCGTTACTCATATCTCCGCCGTACACTTCACGCCAACCGGCATCTTTTACCGTCGTCCCTTTGACATGGAAGCTTTCGCCTTCCACGTTGACGGTGACAGCTACCGCATCATAGCGCGCTGGTGGGTAGAACAAGCTGATAAAACGCCGCACAATCAAATCATACAGCTTACGTTCTTCAGTACTCAACCCATTTAACAATACGGTCTGCTCTGTCGGAATAATAGCATGGTGATCGCTTACTTTGCTATCATCCACGATTCGCTTTGTTATCGGCAGCGGTTTGCGAAGCAGGGGACGTGCCAAAGCCGCATATGGGCCGACAGCAACACTATCCAATCTTTCCTTAAGTGTGCCCGTCATGTCTGAAGTTAAGTAACGACTGTCCGTACGCGGGTAAGTGACAAGCTTATGCTGCTCATATAGCCGTTGAAGCACACTGGAGGTCTGCTTGGCTGAGAATCCAAACTTCCGGTTCGCATCACGCTGTAATTCAGTCAGATCATAAGCAAGAGGATGCTGTTCGCTCTTCTCGCTCTTCTGTACCTTAATAATACGGCCGTTGCGACCAGTAAGCTTATCCTTTAGACTTGCCGTCTTGTTCTTTTCGAATATCCGACCATCACCGTTACTGGCCCGCCATGCCGCTTGGAAATCCCCAAAATCAGCAGTCAGCGTCTCAAAATCAACGGAACGGAAACCCGTAATCTCCTGTTCGCGATCCATAATCATCCCTAATGTCGGCGTTTGTACCCGTCCTGCTGAGAGCGGCGAACCGAACTTACATGTCAAAGCTCTCGTAACATTCAGTCCAATCATCCAATCCGCCTCTGCGCGGCAACGTGCAGATTCATACAACCGATCAAATTCCCGACCAGGGCGGAGTTTTGCGAATCCCTCTTTAATCGCCTTATCAGTCTGCGAGGATATCCACAGCCGCCGGAAAGGCTTTTTCCACCCTGCCATATTCATAATCCAGCGTGCCAGCAGCTCTCCTTCACGAGCAGCATCTGTAGCAACGATAAGCTCCTCAATGTCCTGACGCTTCATTAGATGTTGAACAGCTTTGTATTGCTGGTTGGTCTCACGCAGCACCTTCAGCTTTGCCTTCTCCGGCAAAATCGGCAAATCCTCCAAGGCCCAAGTTGCAAACTTTTTATTATAATCCTCAGGCTCTGCCAGGCCGACCAAGTGACCAAGCGCCCAGGTAACCACATATTTTGGACCTTCAATATAACTCTTCTGTTTATTATTACATCCCATGACTCGTGCAATCTCGCGTGCAACAGATGGCTTCTCCGCCAATACTAATGTCTTCATAATGTTCCCCTTTCCACATCAAATTTCATTATATCATTAAATGAATGTTAGCAAATATCGTCAGGCTTTACCGGGTCACTCCGTTATACACTAAATAATATCTGATACCCGAAAGGAGTCATAGTCAATGAACGAACAAGAAAGCTATAATATAGTACCTATAGGTTGGGTTACAGGTACGCCACGTAATTTGCGACTGGAAATCAAACCGGAATTTAGGCCGGCACTTAAAGGTTTATCTCAATTTAGTCATTGCCAAGTGCTTTGGTGGCTGCACGAGTTTGCAGATGATCAATTCCGCCAGACTACACAGATTCAACCACCTTATGATGAGACATTAACTGGAGTATTTGCTTCCCGTTCCCCTATTCGACCTAATCCAATTGGGCTTAGTGTAGCAGCACTCCTGTCTGTCGATGAAGCTTCTGGCATCGTAGAGGTGGCTGGACTTGATACCTATCCTGGCACACCAATTCTCGACATCAAAGCCTATTTTCCTAGTGCAGATCGCGTAATGGAGGTAACCGTACCTGGTTGGGCTGCTAATTGGGGCAACTGGACACCATCTCTATAAACTGTTAGGGGAGGACATCACTTGAACAATCGTCAATTAATAGTCCAAGCATTAGATCTCATTGAGAATCGCTTAACAACGTTTCTTCCTGTAGCTGTCCTCTCCAAAGAAATGGGATACTCCCTTTATCATTTCACCCGCCTATTTCAAGCAGTCACTGGGATAGCACCCGGCGACTATATAGCCAGACGCAAAATCACTGAGGCAGCCTTGGACATTCAGCGAATGCCAGAACGTTCACTCCAGGACATCTCATTAGACTATAACTTCAGTAACTATGAGACCTTTACTCGTGCTTTCAAAAGAATGCTACACACGACTCCCTCTCATGTGCGCAAAAGACTCACTGAAACAAAGCTCCCTTTGTTGCCTAGGCTGTATGAACAGGATTTGCTTAAAATAACTCCGGATAGTGACATCGTCCCACAACTTGTTGATTTCGGGGAAATCATACTTCAGGGACCCGTAGTTAAAGTAGAGCATGACTTCTCCGTCATCGCCGAGACTTGGCCTTTGCTTTTCAGCAAGGTAGCTTCTATATCTGATAGAATACTTCCCGAAAAATATTATCAGCTTGGCTTCTGGCCAGACGATTATGAAAGTAATGGATTTTCCATCATGTGTGCTTGTCAGTTAAACCCTAAATATACGAACAACAATCGAGAATTACCCATTCAAATCTTGCCACCTATGCGCTATTTAAAATTCATCCACAAGGGCCGTTCTTGTGATATCCCTTCTACTTATAAATATATTTACGGAATCTGGCTGCCAAAAACAGAATACAGGATGTCCATTCCATTTGAATTGGAATATTATGGTTAATTGTACTTTGGACCAGATAACGAAAACTCGGTGAGTGAAATCTACATTCCATTAGAGTTTCTATAAAAAAGTCCGTATCTGCTATGCAGACACGGACTTTGCTTGGTTTATTGGATCAACAGGTACTAGTTCTTATTGAATCTGAATCGTTAGTTCAAGCTCTTCGTAGAACGTTTTTATTCTTTGTCCATCAGCATCTTTCAAAAGGTTCAAATCCTTATCAAACGTACAGGTATACGGCTTGATGGTTACGTATTTCGGTGTTTCTGAGAACGCAGCATATATTTTATCTACTATAAGATGTGGTATAGCCGGATACATATCATATCCCTGATTGTATGGCTCAATGATGTTCCCTTGATCATCTTCGATCTGATAAAACACTTCCGTTGGACTATACTCCCCTTTTTGTTCTGGCGATACTGGAACTTCCCCCGTACTATTAATAACTATTCTAGTCGTCGCTGGTGTAATATCTAGATTCTTAACGGTATAACTAAACGCACCTCTGCTCTTTGTTTGATCTGGGGTAAGCCTTATAGCCTCCTCCGTTACTTTTTTCACGGGTACTTGAAATACAAATGGCTCTTCGATTTGGGCTGCGGGCACACTTACACTTACCTCAAATTCATCCCCAAACTCCTCGGTGTTTTTAACCTCATTAAGCTCTAGTAAAAGTGTGTTCGGTTGCCCGTAGATATCGCCTGTTCTTGAAGAACCAAACGTCACTTCTTTCCCACTAGGGAGTTTTACTACAGGCATACCAAGCAACCCTTTTACAGATTGATCAAAATCATTATTCCAAAAGTTCGTTATCTTAGCCATTACGAGATCGTTATTAATACCTTCTCTTTCGAACCCCAAAACCAGACGTGTACCATCATACATTACATCACTAATTTTCAAGGTTACTCCATCATGAGTAATACTAACGTCTGGATTAGTTGTAAGTCCTTTTTCAGCAGCATTCTTCAGTCCCGAATCATCTAAACTACTAAAAATACTTCCCAGAATAGGAACCTGGCTCAGCTTGTCTGCCCAGGCGGGAGATACTAAACCAGTTCCAATTATCAAAGTTCCAACTACCGCAGCTGTGCAGGCCGCAATCAACGTTTTCTTAAACAACTTGCCGTTTGTGTTCTTTTGCCGATTTCCCCGAACTTCCATCTTCTCAATTCGATTCATTATTTGATCACCATAGCTAGTTATCGGCATTTCATGACTTTGGACTGTCTCAGCAATCTGCTGAAACCTCTGCTCTTCAGTTCGATTTTGCCACTTCATCAAGATGTTTTCCTCCCTCATACATTTTTTCTGAAACAAGCTTTTTACGTAACCGTTCATACCTCTTACGCAGCATTGACGGGCTACAACCCATGATCTGGCCCATTTCTTCAAAGCTATATTGCTCTACCACTTTAAGGATTAGCATGTTACTCTCTTCTGTTGAGAGATTGCTAAACAGTTGCTCTACCGGAGATTCATCGTTAAGTTCATAATAAGTCTTGGTTTGCAGTGCTGTATAAAGCTTAATCAGTCTGTTCCATCTCTTGCGTTTGCGAACCTGATCCAGACAATGATGATAGGCCACTTTATACAGCCATGAATTAAAAGAGACTCGTTTCTCATAACGTCTAAGTTCCTGATACACTTTTACAAATATATCTTGCACAGCATCCTCTGCTTCTTCATGACTTCTCAAAATATAATAGCAATAAGTATAAATCTTTCTTTCATAGGCTTGTATTATGGTTCTATAGGCCTCGCGGTTACCCGCAAGAACCTGATCAATGATAGCCTCTTCAATTATTGTTTGATTCACTTGGGCCCCGGGGCTGCGACGTTCCAAAGAATCACCTCCTTGTTATTGACTACAACTATATAACGAATGTGATCCCTTTAATTGTGACAGGCTAAAAAAATTTCCAAATATGTTATAAGCATCATCCGTTTTTCAATAAAAAAAGCGACTGCCCCGATTGATGTTCGGAGAAATCGCTTTTATAATAATATTCCATATATATAAATAACTTGCTTTTTTTGGACTAATTGACACTTTTTAACGCTACACATGCTTCAAAAAATACAGTATCACTATTCTGACCGCGTACATATATACCATCATCCGTTACAGCTGAACGTAAAATAGTCAGTTCATCCCCGAACTTAGCTTCTTGTAGATAAGTAATCCGGAAGCGTGTGAACTCTACATTATCCCATTCCGCTAAACTGAGTGCATCACAACATAAATCCCCGTATCGGGCATTATTCAAATGTCCGTTGCTATCCAGCCCACTATATCTTACCTGATACCGATAAACTTCTTCCATAGTAATATCAGTAGGGATCGTTACCTTAACAGGCATATCGCCTACTGAATCGCCATTATAGTGCTTAACCTGAACTGGAAGAGCGTTCGGTCTGAGTATTTTTCTCTTCTCAATATCTACTAAAGCCCATATAGAACGCGCTGTGGCAATCTCTATATGATCTGCATCGAAAATACGATAATCCCGTTGCCATAAAGCCCCTTTAGTACCTTTACTCCAGGTATGTACGCTAAGCACATCATTTGGGCGAGGAATACGCTTAAAATCAAGATCTAACGTAATCATCATCCAGCCCATTCCTGCATTCAAAATCTCTTCCATACTTATCCCCAAATTACCCACTGCGAAGTCTGCAGCGCATTGCATAATATCCAGAATAAAGGATAACTTGCCCTGCGATCGATAATCCGTATCGCTCGCATGAACAGAAAATTGCTCTATCCACACAAGATTAGTATTGTTCTCCATTGTTTATCCCCCTACAATGCAAAAAACCCTTGCATTTATTTGAAGTATCCACATATCCTACTGCTCTATCCACATAAATTGGGGACTACTTTCAATTTTGAATATATTTAATTCTTTCGTCCACATGTTAGTAACTTTTATTTTTTCATTATTTCCTCTTAACTTATCCACATTATTTAAATTCAACGATAAAGGGAACAAAAAAGCCATTGTTGATAAATCAACAATGGCTTCGTGTGCTTGGCAACGTCCTACTCTCCCAGGACCCTTCGGTCCAAGTACCATCGGCGCTGGAGGGCTTAACGGTCGTGTTCGGGATGGGTACGTGTGGAACCCCTCCGCTATCGCCACCAAAC
>NZ_CAKMAB010000056.1:0-34490 GCF_924513355.1 Paenibacillus pseudetheri | reverse complement strand
AAAACGCAGAGCAGCGATTCTCCAATAACAGGAGAATCGCTGCTCTGTTGACGTTTTAAACTTTTAAGAGGATAGAGAGACTATCTCCGCTAGTAGAATATCTACTTATGGGACAGCCCCTACAATGTGATCAACTAGCTTAGAATAAGCAAGCTTTAGTGATGATAACCAGCAAGATGAAGAGTACCAGAATAGCTCCTGTTGAAGTAAAAGGACTACACACTGGACCTACTGCTGCTGGGCTTACTACTGGACCAACGTTACAACCACAACCATGTTCAAATCCCATGTTCAATTCCTCCTAATGATTAATGACTACAGCACAAGATATGTAAAAAGGAGATAAGCCGTTTGGGCGAATTGGCAAACAAATGCTATTCACCTAATGAATTAGGTAGGCACAGTCGATAAACAGGATATAAACACGAAGGAGGTGCAATATGGATATAGCCGCATTATCAATGGCAATGAGTCAAGCATCCCTGGCCCAAAATGTGGGGATACAGGTCATGAGTATTGCTAAAAATCAGGCTGAAACCCAGAGTCAAATGATGGTGGAGATGCTGGGTAAAAGCGTTGCTCCGAATTTAGGAAAAACACTTGATATTAGTGTTTAATTGCTTTATGATAAGGACACATAAGAACACTCGTTCTTATGTGTCCTTATGTTTTTTACTTTACATAGCCTTCGGGCTTTTCTTTTGCTCATTTATACGAACATACGATCCTATAACTGATTCTGAATGAGGTGAATGATATGAATAACATGAAATCCTATTATCAAATGACTGCGCTGGAGAAGTGGGCAGAAGATTTATACAAGCGTCTGAACCTTACTCAGCCTTCGCAAATTTCGATTACTTATATTGCAGAGCGACTTAATATTTGGGTTCATTATTTGGATGTAAGAAGCAAGAGCATCGAAGCATCAGCAGGGATGTACACCATGTTTATTGACAACCGGCTTCCAGCCAGCCTTCAACGGCTGGAGTTTCTCCATGAGCTCTGTCACCTTCTCCGCCATGGTACTAATCATATATTGATGCCAGAACATTTTACGCGGGCACAGGAGGATGAATCCGAGCGTTTTATTCTTTATGCTGCTATGCCCTACTCCATGATCTCCCGCATGACATTGCCTGAGCAACGGGAAGATGCGATCAGCTATCTTGCAGCAGAATTTCAAGTGCCAAGCGAGCTGGCTTTACAACGGATTGATCAAATTCAAAGACGTGTTTTTCAGGGACAATTATTGGCCGTGATGGGAAGAAACGAAGAACGATTAACACATATTCAATAATGACTGCGGAGATAATAAGGGGAGTCGCAATGAAGGACCATTAATAATGGTGGTGGAATTTCTCGCAAGGGGGAACGATATGGAAGCCATTAAAGTAATTGAATTATTGATGACTCATCCAGATTATAATGTAGATGCAGTACACCCCGAAATTCCGGATTTTGTTGGGATCGAGTCGATTGAAGTGGATCATGAAACGGGGACCTTCTCCATTCTATTACAAGAACCCAAAGACGACTGAAGATGATTTGTGTAAGTTCATAATAAAAAGGCAGCAAGTATAGTATACCCAGGCAATTCTTTACCTACGCGGGTTTAACTATCGGTGGGAAATTTGCTGCCTTATTTGTAATAATAAGCTCTCTGTTATGCGGATACAAACTGAATCACACCAATAAGAGTTAGAATGAGGAATAGACCCACAAACCCCCAAATAATAAACCATAACATTCTCAGACCTGGTGGCTTCGGATTAGTATGATTCTCCAATACCTTAATTCGCCGCTCCAGCTCCTGTATTTTTTCTTCTTGCTGCATCATTTTCTTCCTCCCTTCTAATGTGTAGATTACAAGATACAATAGAAATGACATACCAGTCATAATATTATCTTATAATATATACATTTTATCTAAATGGAGGGAATTTATGAAGAAAAAAACAAAAATATTTTTAATTTCCCTCATTATAATATATGGAGTAATTTCCTTAGTTCTTCACTCCTTTCGAAATCAGATGAACAATGAGGTCATTCATTATTTGGTAGATGCGAGAGATTATAAGAATGAAGATCTCTATAAAGTCTATACCCAGATTGGTAAGGCTCCCGTCGTAAGTACAACGGTAATCTTTGCAGATGAACTCTATGCAAGATACTTTTATAGAAAAGAAAAGGATCGTATTTATCAATATAGCATGGCCCCTGTAAAAGGGTTTGATCCAAACTATACATATAAACATATTGAGGAGACCCTCCCGTAAAGGGGGAACTTCTATTATAAAGGCGCGATTGTCTAGCAGTCATGATTATGGCTGCTGGGGAAATCGCGCCTTTTTTAGATTCTAACCCTTGATCTAGACGCTAACAAATTTTCTCAGGAACATAATGTGACCAAATGCCGTCCTAAATGGTGTTATAGGTAAAGGGGGCATAGAATCATGCAACGATCCATGACCCGGCCGGGTAATCATGTGATAAAGAGTTACGAAATTTACGCAGATATGCTGTTCCGGATTGCCTTGGTCCATTTAGGCAGCCGCCAAGATGCCGAAGAAGCCACTC
The DNA here is from genome assembly GCF_924513355.1 of Paenibacillus pseudetheri. NCBI lineage: Bacteria > Bacillati > Bacillota > Bacilli > Caryophanales > Paenibacillaceae > Paenibacillus > Paenibacillus pseudetheri. The sequence continues at coordinate 31,910 of NZ_CAKMAB010000056.1, read as the reverse complement.
AGGATACCTTCATCAAACTGATAGAAAAAGCACCAAAGTTCAAAGACACTGAACATCAGAAAGCATGGCTGATCCGGGTAATCACCAATCATTGTAAAACATTACTGGGCAGAGGCTGGCGCAAGCGCGAGGTTAAGCTGGAAAATGCTGAGCCGATTGCGGTAGACACCCCCGAGGATTTGGCTCTACTGCAGTTAGTTATGGCGATGCCTATGAAGTATAAAACCGTAATCCATCTTTATTATTACGAGGACTATCCCATCCAGGAAATCAGCAAGATTCTGCAGATTAGTCAGTCTGCCGTGAAGATGAGACTTCAGCGGGGACGGCAACTGTTAAAACTGGAGCTGGAAGGAGTGGAATCACAATGAAAGAAGATCAGTTTCGAATATTATACAAGAAAGCGGTGGATTCTATGAAACCAGGTGAAGAGATGAAAAAAGAATTGATCGACAAACTGGAGCAAACGCAGGAGCGGAAACGTCCACGCAAGACGGTTTATATTGCGGCAAGTATCGTCCTCGCCGCCGGGATCGGCTTGGCTGCACCTAATATATGGCAGCAGTTAAATGGCCAGAGTACCCAAGGGCAGATTGCTCAGGTAACTCCGGGTCCAAGCGAACCAGGCAATTCTGGCACAAATGCGCCCGGAAGCATTGTCATTCCCAAGCTGGAACTGCCGGATACCAAGTCTGGCTTTATGGCAGATATGATCGCTCTAGTCGTATATAAAGATAACATTTATACACAGTCTGCGACTCGAATCAACGCAGCCGATGCTGCCGCTCTGCGCGGTGACAAGCTGGGACGTACTACAGGTGGCATCGATGAATGGAGCGGTAAAGACAAATATATTGAGTTAGCTTCTAACATCGGCGAAACGGATATCTATTCCGTAAAGGGATATGATTCCAATTTCCTGATTATGTCCTATTTGGAAATCAACGGCGAGGTATTCGCCGAACTATATGAGCATACAAACGGGATCACCGTAAACAGTGGCGCAGATCTATTTGGCAAGCTAAATCTTGAAGGTCGATTTACTTCCGCACAATGGGAAAGCTTCGACAGCTGGAACAACGGACAGCAGCAGTACACACCGCTCGCTGACGACGAGGCGCTTAATGGCTTCTTGAAGGCACTCCAAGCAGCCAAACCGCTGGCAGCAGAGCCTCTTATCGCGCAAGGCATCTACGACAGCGAAGACCGCAAGGTCCTCTATCTACAGTTGGATGACAACGCCCGGGTAGAGCTGACGCTGTTTGGTCAAGGGCTAGTACGTTACGGCCAGGCGCCGGTATTCTTCGAGGTCGAGTCCGGGACATTCCAGCAGCTATGGGATAGCATGAAACCATAGGAAGGATGGTCGAAAACCGAGAGTACAGCGATTGCGACAACGATCGGGACAACTTTTCGGACGCTATACCCATTAGAGAAGTCTAGCTGGATACAAAAAAAGGCGCTGCTTCAAAACCATTTCATGGCTTTGCGACAGCGCCCTTTTTGTGTTGCTGTATGGTTTGCATTGCACCATGCCAGAATATCAGATTCTAAATAAAAATCCATATATTGCCAAAAATTTTTATGTAGTAGAATGATTTTGTCGATTAATATATATGTTTAAGAAGGAGTGATTAGAAGGGTGCAAAAAATAAAGTTATAGCTGGTGACTATGAAGGTAAAGTAATAATGTCTACTCTTGGAATTGTAAATTTGCAAACTGGTTTTTTAAAAACAATCACAATAGACAAAAACACTGTAGAGGATTATGAGATAATGGACGAAACTCATTCCAAAAGTGCTGTAAGTGCTGTGGGAAGAGGATTAGTGGGAGGGTTTCTACTCGGACCGGTTGGTTTACTCGCTGGCCTTTCAGCTAAGAACAAAGGAGTTCATATAATTGCAGTTCAGTTCAAGGATGGAAAGAAGAGTTTAATAGAGATAGACGAAAAAATTTACAAAGCTTTTTTGAAGAGTTGTTTTTAGAGAAAGTACATAGTGTAAAAGAGCCGTTGTAGGTTAATCCTATGATAGCTCTTTTACATGTTCAATATCCCTATGATAGGGACTCAAGAAAGGAACGCCCTGCTATCGGCTGCGCAACCAACAGTTCAATCCAAAATGCTATACCAAAGTTTCTTGGCCAGATGTGGAGGAAGTTTTTAAGTGGCTCTAGGCTTATTTGTTTCGTCCCAACCCATGTGCCGATAATCGATAGTAAAATAGATAATACCGTAACATTCAATAAAGTATTCAATAGCAGTACCATGTCCTATATCAATCAAGACCTTTTTCAGATGTCCGAATTACCCACCCAAGCATAACTCCACTTACTACTGCGACTATTGCTGTGTGTTGTAATCTCCACTCCCGTTCCCCTGCTCTTTCCCGCAACATAAAAACCCCCGGACAGGTCCAAGGACAAAATAAAAGACACGCCTATTAAGACGTGCCTTGCTGCGCAGTATGGTCCTTAAGAACCTTTGAAAATTATTACTTATAGACTTCATTTGCTAAAATAATAACTTGTTCCTCATTGGGGGACTTCCCTATTTGTTTCGTATTTTCAACCAATCGAAAAATATTACCACAACATTGCTTAGCACCCATTACTAATAAAGGAACACCAATAAAATCAATTTTTAATCCTCTTGAGAAGAACCCTCCGATTGACATCAGGATGGGCACCGTGGGTGAAGTATTAGAGAATATTATTTTTTCTTCAAAATGATGTTTACTTTCAAGTAATAAACTTAGGTCTCTTAATGCTGGGACTACAAGTTTTGATGACTTCCGACCGATTGTATAAACGGAGTCTCCATTTTCATCAATTCCGTGAAAAATAATCTTACCAAAATCATTTTTCGTTAACTTATTGAAAAATTTAACATTCAATATTTCCTCTGTCGTTAATTTTCGCTCAGACTGAGTAATTTGTTTTAAATGATACGCTGCTGCTAAAGATGTTGTATGTGTCCCACCATAATCATTATAGATATAAATCATAATATCATTCCTTCATATTTTTTCTATTATGATTATATCCATTTTTTTATGATGTAATTCGTTTAATTAATTTTAAAACTACTAACTGTGTCTGAGGGCAAAATAAAAACGCCGCAATGAGCGCAAGCTACTCTATCTATTCTGCAACGCAAGCTTCATGATATTCATCTTTTTTCATTAGTCTGTAGTCACAGTAATTTTCGTATACAGCGCAAATAAATGTATACACCCGTAACCATTAAAAATAACACACTGATATATAGAAATTGCCACAGACCAAGGATATTTACAGAGTGGGACGAAATGGCCATTACCAGCAGTATGCAGATTCCGAATGTAATATCACATAGCAAGGGTTTCACCATCATCTTTAAGTTCACCTTTTTTAAGCGTAATACTTTTATATTCCAAACAGAGGCCACTACTTCAAGCAATAGTATTGCAATCGCAGCTCCCTTATATCCAAAGCCGGGGATCGCCACCAAAATATATTGGACGATGATTGAACACGCAATTCCAGAAAGAATTCCTAGGAACGGGTTTTTTCGAATCTCCTGTGCCCATAGAATACTGGTGGAAATCTCCCGAAAACCAACGATAAGCGGGATTGGGGCTAAGTATCTAATCACTTGGCTTGCACTGCCAACATCAAAGATGTAAATAGACAACTCGTCCGCGTAAACAAACAAAAATAAACTCGTTAGACCTCCCCATAACCAACATGTGCATATGGCTGTATTACAAAGACTAATGAATTTTCTCTGATTACCCTGCTGCCACTCTGCAACTATATGACTGGTTAAGATATGACTCAATGCTCCAATAAACAATGTAGGCGCATAAACCACAATAACAGCCATTCCATAAATAACTCCGTATATAGCAGTAGCTTCAGACGCACTGTTTCCTGCTGCAACCAGTCGACTAGGAATTATAAGAGCATCAAGAAATTCTGAAAATGGAATTAACAGGCGGGTAGCTGAGATTGCTAACGAAGTATTCACAAACCAAGACGTCGTTAATAATTGATCTGGAGTCCGGTAAAAGGAGATATCCGCTTTTTTAAGAGAAATGAATAAAGTCAATATAATGAACGAGAGGAACGCACCAAAAAAAGTACTGTATAGTCCATATCCAACTGCCCGTTCTACGCCGAGCGAAAATAGATGTCCGACAATCAACAGCATGAATACAGTTCTAAACGCTTGCTCAGCGATCTCAGAAAGGGCGATGATCCCGACTTGTTTCATCCCTTGCAAGTATCCTCTTACCAGCCCCAGAAGCGGCACTATAAATAATGATAGAGCAAGACTGCGAATTGCATATTCAAGTCCAGAGTTACCAAGCAACTTACCAATAGCAGTTGAATTCTTAAAAATGCACAGACTAAGAACACCACCCGATAGGACAAGGCATAGTAATACCATCTTTAAAATTCTCCAACCCTGCATAGGTGCTTTCGCTGTTGCAATAGCAAGTGTCGTTTGAAAACCGCTGGTTAGCATCAGAATGAAGCCATAAAAGGAATAGGCAATTTGATACAGTCCTATTCCCTCAGCACCAACAATTCTTGTAAGGATCACACGGCCGGCCAGTCCAATCAATTTCACTATGAACATGGCACCGGCTCTGATCATGAATTGATTGAGAATCCGTGGTATCCTCATGATTTCCTCCAGCATAACTATAGGTTCTTATCACTATATTTATGACAATGAATCCCTGATATGCTGACAAGCATTAACTTACTCAATCTTTAATGTGAAATAACTGATATTTCGTATTGCGGTCCCACCCCAAATCAAAAGGAACTCGATAACGGTCTGCTGTGTGGGAATTGACCAAAGGGTAGCCATAATCATCAAACCCGACAACGACAGAAAAATGGTCCGTATCGTTATTGCGCAAAATATAACCGATAAGATCACCGGCCTGGAGCTGAGAAATGGCTCCCTCGGGATATTTTTGTGAAGGGGTCACGATATGATGGTAATCTCCTTTAGCAATCAGCCTTCCGTAGCCGGATCTGGTTAAAAAATTGCTAAATGCATCCGTTTGCACCCATGTTCGCGTTCCTCCTGAACTCGGATAATACCGCCAGCCTCCCGCCATGTTCAAACCTCCACCTTCCTCCGGGTCGCCAATAACTTGTGAAGCGAAATTAGTACAGTCTCCGCCCTTACCTGTGTAATCCAGGTACTTTTTATTATAGCGATGTTTGTTCCCCGCTCCCCACGCGGCACCAGCGTATTTATTAGCGTAGTTCACAGCCCGTTTACGCTTATATGATGTTCCGTCCGCAAGTTCGGGCTTTGCTCTGGCTGCTGAAGTCGCTCCAACAAATCCATCTGAAATTTTCCCAGGGTCCTCATCCAGCGGATCGAGATACCATTCCTTGGCGATCTTCCAAGTCTTTCCGCTCTTTTTTAAGGTGAGAAAGTGCCTCGTTCCAACACCGAAGACATGCTCCGACATGACTTTATTGATGTACATATATCCGACTTTGTGAGATTGAACTAGGGAAATCTGGGCTTTGTCATTAACGATGTTCTGGCGAATGATACGAATATTGACCTCTGAGCTCACCAATTTCAGTGCCCTTTTCTCAGCCCAAGTGTTTACATACTCCGCGCGCAAACGCTCATGCTGCAGTGCCACTTGGCTTACTTTTTCCGGAAGATAATATTTATCGATGGAATTCATATGTGGATAGATCAATGCTTCCGCCCGATCCTTGAACATTTCGTTCAGAAAAGCTTCAATTTCATGCTTATCCGAATCAGCCTTTACTCTGGATACCGGAAAATACAATGTTGCCGTTAATATAATGACTACAGCAGCATAGAACCCTCTCCTTGTGAAACTTTTCATAGATTCCCACCTATCTTCGTAAAGATAACCAATCTTTATTCATGTCCTTTTTTCTTTCTGCTGTATCTTCCTGTACAGGTGATAAGGTTCATTCGGTATTCATCTGTCTTACTGAATATCCGTTCCACTGGTGCTTCTGCTGGGGTAAAAACCTCTGTTGACACGACAGTATAGATTAACCGGTGTTTTTTCTTGTCAGAGACAATAATTCGGTCTCCTGGCCTCAGTTTTTTAAATTGTAAAAAACCGCTGACCCTGTATAGCTATCCACATGTCCATCGATAATAACATTTCCCTTTTCCCCGGGTAAAATTCCCGGGATATAGAATGCCCGTCAAATCAGTGTCTTTAGGCACATCTATTTGACCATTGGCAAGGATGGTGACGGGCCTGATTTTTGACTTTACAGATATTAATTTCTATAGTATCCGGCAAAAATTTCACCGGTGAGACTTCGGATTTCTTGATATCCATTATCTTCGGCTTCTGTGAAGGAGCTGGCGTAGAATTTGGGGATCAGCGTTTCCTCTTTCTCTTCGTTTCTGGGCTGGTTATCAAAGCAACCGGCAAGATTAGTACAAATAAATATCACAAAAAATGCAGCTGATCATTTTCTCATATTTTAAAAAAGAATGAGAAAAAAAATGATCTGCCCCCTTTCATCTTCCTATCCGTTTGTTCGCTGGAACCACCAAAACCTGATTTTGGCAGTTCTTTTCTTCATTTGACACCCTCCTTAAAATATTTTCCCCAAATTATACTATCTCCACAAAGATTGTTTTTATTGAAGTGAATTCTTCCCATTAGTTTTAACTTCCATTATCTTCCATAAACACAAAGAAACGATTGTTAGGCTTGATTCGAAAAAGGGGGGAATATTTCTATCATTGAAGTGGAAGCAGTGAACACTGGCGATCGCATCGTCCACGTGTTTCAAATTACCTGCGGAAATCTTCTTGCCAGCCTTGGCAATCTGCTCAGGCGGGGTACCGATGGCTTTCACGATATCTTCCTTAGTCAACACGTCCTCAGCAATGTCCACAAAATCCTGCAGCGCCTCCCTAATGGTCTCCGCATCGGTTTCATCCCCCTGTTATAACTGTCCCAATTAAAAAGAACCGAGTTGAGGGCATCCTGCGCCGCCCAAAATTCTCGGTTCTTCCGGTTCTTATGGTATTTATCAGCGACAGCACCCTTTTCGATCAGGCCCAACGTTTTGGCTATTCGGCTCAAGATTCCCTTGGATACCTCCTCTTCCTCCTCGATCTCTTCCCGCTTCCCAACACCCCACATACTAAATCCGGTGATCTCGCCTTTTTTGATGGCTTCCCAAGTGTCGTCGTCTGTCACCTTCACGGCTGCCACCCAGGAACCCTTTACTATCTGCTGATCACCGAGCGTCATACGTGCAACTCTCCGTCTCGTGGTTAGTTCTTTGTGGCAAAAAAAGAAAAGCGGGCATATAACTATCCTGACTGCAAAAACACGATGAAAGTAGGAATTGAAAAATGAGTTATTATCAATCTGGTTACAGCTTTCCATACCCAACTTACACAGCACAAACAGCATATCCTCAGACAACAGTAAGCAATTATTCACCGCGAGACAGTACATTTTCAACACGCCGTATCCAATTTGATGCCGCAGGTGCATCAGGAAACAATTTAGACGTTTTCATTATCACTAATTCACTCGAACAGCCGATTGTAACTCTCGCAGACAATAATGGATTCCCCCATGTCAGAGACTTCTATGCAAAAGCTATTGAACACCAAGGATATAAAGGAATTCGTTTGACTCTCCGCTTTGAAGGAGCAGCCGGCGGAGGTCGAGGATTTGCAGTCAATATTGCACAACCTGGTATGAGCGGGAACTTCTCTGTTTTTCCAATGAGTTAAGTATTATTTGTAGATACTTAAGATTCAATAATTATGTATAAGTTCACTCCCCCTCCCATTCAAGGTCGGGGGTCTTTTAGTTTCTCTATTTCACTTCCAGCAAGCTTTTTCCGCAGTTCTTAATTCTCCTGCAGTAACCGCTTTTTCTTCATGCAATACTTCATATGACTAAATTGAACTTCGTCCTCCTTCCCCCACTACCTGAAGTGTCCGGACCTCATTGTCTGTCTTAGTGAGAAGTCCCTTCCTTACAAGCTGCTCGACAAGTGAATACGCTGTGGAACGAGACTTCAACTTCAGCAGATCTGCCACCACAGAAACTGAAGGAGCATAGCCCTGTTGATCACAAAACCTTTTATAAGTTCCAATGTTTCTGCCTGGCGATTCGTTAATGGTCTACTAGCCATGACTGCACCTCCTCCACCGTTTCAAATCGATCTATCATGCTGCTTCTCTCTCCTTATAAAAATTCCCGACTAAAGAATTCTATTTTCCATAAACCATTTACGACCTTCATCAGTGTTCAAGAATGCTTCAGCCCTTTTAGACTGGTCAAGCCTAGGCGGATACTTCCGTAGAAGTGTTGTGCTTAGGATCCAAAAAGGGACACTGCTTGCTTGTTCGGCTAGATGTTTCCGGTTCATTCCGGCCACATAGATGATTTGCTTCACCGCGTCCTCCCCTTTCCAACTCCTTGCCTCGCAGCTGCAGCAGTCCACCTATCGGACATTCACGGTTGCAGTATCCATCATCCACGAAAATGTACTGCCAAACTCTCTCATGAGTTCCACGTGATTTCGTAAGCTATCTGCGTCCTGTCCATATCCTCTCAACCCTTAATAGATTGGTATTATGGTGTTTCTTCGTATTGTTCATTATTTCTATCATTCATGTTTTACTTTTATTATGAGAAGGGTTAGACTAATATAGGTTTTATATACTTATTACCGATTACTAAGATGTATAATCAATGAAAGGATTTGATGAATGTGGAATCGACTAATTTCAAAGTTATACCTGACAAACTGAAAGGTAGGACGATTGAAGATATCGCCATCACTACTAATGCTGTGGTTATTAAATTTACTGATGGTACTTTTTTAGATATCTATCTCGATGAGGCTGCACAAACATTAAAGACATCAACAAACAAGCTGGATAGTTAACTCAACCCTTTACACTTAGCTATCATTTTCCCAGCTTCCTCCTTCACAGTTTGTGTCTACTTCGTCATAACCTTTGGGAGAGGAGGGATACTCCTACTCCCTTAATGATCTGTATCTTCGTACTATGCATTGCTCGCATAAACCATACTGTTTTTTATCTCTAGCATGTTACTAGTTCTAATAATTCATTTTATAAGAGGATTTAAGGTTAACGAGAATAAACCCAAAAAGCACTGAATTATCTAAGCCAGCAATGGCTTTTCTTTTCACAATAAAACAGAATATACGTACGTAAAAGAAGGGCCGTTATATGAATTATTCCAACTTTTTCAAAACTCCTCTGGAACAATGGATTGAAGAACAATACCGATCAAATGGTGTTTTCACTCTAATGATCTTAATATAGACAAGATCGCACTGAGCTTCAGGATAGATATTGTTTATTACGACAAAACAACATTTAGCGAGAATGAAGAAAGAGTTATTTTTAAAGACAACCGCAATGATCGCACAGAACAGCGTAAGGTTTTTTTTTCATGAACTTTGTCATGTAATACGTCACTCTGGCGATCAACGCTGGATGCCAGACTTGTTTCGTGAAGCACAAGAGATTGATGCTGACCGCTTTGCGTTATACGCCACCATCCCATTCTTTATGCTTGATCAGATAACACTTCCTATTCACAGGAGCGAAGCCATTAGCTTACTCGCTTTAGAATTCCATGCCTATCCAGAATTAGTTGATCAGGCTCTCACCCCACGAACGATCAAGAGCTTCTACGCAGACCTTCGGAAGAAGTATTCGAAGGACTATGTAAAGAATATCCATGGTGTGCTGAAACGCGCTCTCAGACTTGCATACTCTGAATCTGGACTATTGGCAGAAGATATAATGAGTAAAGTATCTATGCGGAGTAAGATAAACGCGAACGAGCAAAAGGAGATGCAGTTCTGGACCATAGAGGATTTCACCCAATTCCTTAATTCGTCGAAGTATCATGTTCATTATATTGTGTTTTCATTGGCAATTCATACTCGCTGGGGTGATATCGACTTCGAAAAGAAAGAACTCAAAGTGATCCAGACGGCCAACTGGACACGTGATGGTTTAGTCATCCAACGTCCGAAGACGAATGATTCCATTAGAAGGGTAAAACTTTTTCAGAATATTATGAATGACCTTAAGGAACGCTACTCACAAATCGAGGCTTATAAAAAAGAATATGAAGACTCATATGAGGATAATGACTTAGTATGTTGCTATCCTGGCGGAGGTTATATAAAGCCAAAACGAATTACTGATGGTATGGACGTACTTGTACGTAAAGCAGGCGTCAAAAAAGTTAGATTCCACGACCAGCGACATACACATGCATCATTCTTGTTGGGGATCGGAATAAATCCAAAAGTAGCTGCTGAACGACTGGGTATGACTCCAGCGATGTTCAACGAACGATACTCAACACCTACTCCCAATCATGCAGGAAGAGGCCGTTGACAAAATTGAAGCAGAACTGAATAAATACGCTGAAAAACAGCTCGAAACTGCAGAAAAATAATTCCCGTTAGCAAATCCGTTAGCAAGCGCAAAATCCTGGTCTTTCTCCATTCTATTTTCTTAATATTACGATACCTATAGACAGCAAAAAACCCTTACAAAGTAAGGGTCTTTGATAAGTGGGCCCTGAGGGACTCGAACCCCCGACCAATCGGTTATGAGCCGACCGCTCTAACCAACTGAGCTAAGGGCCCGGATCTAAAAATATCCGAATATACAATTGCTGTTGTAAATAAATTGGTTGCGGGGGCAGGATTTGAACCTGCGGCCTTCGGGTTATGAGCCCGACGAGCTACCGGGCTGCTCCACCCCGCGTCAGAAAAAATATTCAAACAGCGACAATAAATAATATACAGTACAAATCGGGTCTACGTCAAGGAAAAATTTATAAAATTTTTCAAGGCAGAAATCTAACCCCGTACCTTCCCTTACGGGATCGATAAATTTCTACAAAACTTGGGTCATGATAACCGTAAATCCAGCCATCTTGCTCCAATCTTTTAGCCAAACAACCTGCTTGAAATCTGGTCCTGAACAGTTTCGCGAAGTATATCCAATTCATGATGCCCTTTTCTCCTTTTCGCAAATTTATGATACACCGCTCTGAACTTATCATGCCCAAGTTCCACAAAATAAGCCACCAGAAAACTGGTGGCTAAGGGCATATTCCAGAGTCATTCACCGATCGAGTTGAAATAGACCGTAGGATCTTTTTCAAGTGTATCCAGCATGGTATTCCCTTGCTTCTCCCAAGCTTTGAGTGCATTCTCGACGGTTTTCTTCCCCTGATAAACATCAATGAATAGTTGTCGTCCAACATCGCCAGTCTGGCTAATCCCAGGCTTCTGCATCTGTAAACTGATCAATAAAGGATCCGTTGCAGGTAAAGGCTTAAGCGTATAAAATGCCTCTAAATTTACAGAAGGGGTTTGAGCGGTAATATAATCCTTACGGGAAGTCAGTTCACTCTTGTTATGGGCTTTAATTTTCGCAACCTCATTACTGTTGACGAACTTAATCAAATCCCAAGCATCTTCCTTATTAGTAGCCGTAGAAGTAATAGCCATCATATTACCAAGCCATGTTCCAATCGCAACATCCGGTTTTTCCTGAAAGGTAGGTACAGTAACCACGCCCCATTTGATGGGACTGTAATTTTTGATCTTAGCAGCATTACGAGCCACTCCCGCCAGTTCATTGAGATAACCATATTCTCCAACGACCATTGCGGCTTTACCTGTGAGGAACAGATCGCCTTGGATTGGACTGTAGGTATTCCCTTCTGTTCCTGCAAAATCCAACCCATTTAACTCAGGTACAATTTGTTTCTTAACCAACTGGCTGTAAGTAGTCCAAGCCCGATTCCACTGCGTACTATTTACAGTCATGTGCTGACCCTTATTATCGTACATCTTAAGTTCTAACGGTGCGACATAGCTCTGCATATCCCAGAATGGATCACTTAAGTATCGATTCATCGAGAACCCATATATCCGTGTTTCTTTATTAGATGACTTCTTCGTCACCTTATCTGCCAGCGTAAACAGTTCATTCCAAGTCATCTTGTCCGTTGGATAGCCCACACCAGCAGCATCAAAGATTCCCTTGTTATAAAAAAGTGCACTAGACGAGAAGATCGGCGCCAACGCAAAAAGACTTCCTCTACCCAGCTCACGAACTCCATTCAGCATTGTAGGCGCCATATTGCTTAAATCATACTGATCACGCGCTATAAGCGGCTCCAACGATTGGACAAGATTATGATCCACTAAACTCTTCACTAATGCGCTATCACCGATGATCACATCAACAGGCTTATCCCCGCCCATAATCGCTCGGATATATTCCAAATTGTCAGAGCTTGCGTCTGAGGAGGTGTTATTGTACCGAAGGTCATTCGTATCTATAGCCGGAATAATCTCCAATTTGATTTCTGGATGCTGCAATTCATACATATCCGTAAACTGCTGACGAAAAAACCAATCGTCCTCCCCAGACCATAGACTCCCAATACGCAATACACGTTGCTCCACTGAAGCCTTAGAAGGCTCAGCCCAAGCCGTATTCCGCCCATCAGAGATTAAGGGTAGTATCAGCGCAGCGCATACCCCAAAGCTTAACCAGCGGCGCCACAGCCGTTTATTGTTGTTTATATGATTCATTATTGTATCCTCCCATAAAATACTTGATTCTTCTACACCTTATGGATAAATAATCCATAATCCTAGTAACAGTATAAAGCTTTAATCAAGAAGGGAAGTTACAGGACGTTTAAAGTTATACTACGATTTCTTCATATGTTACTAGAAGCTTTCGAAGGGTACCATCATCGAGTAAAAGAGCATAGAGCAACAGCGAGACAGAGCCGCAATCTTCACTTCCCCACTCGCCTGCTACCTCCCTATGACCGAAACAATCGGACCAACTTGCGACTGAATAATTGCACTATCTGCAACTATTAGCGCTGAGTTAATTTTGTTTTTCCTTTTTATTGCACTCTGTGCAGTTAAAAAACGTTCTAAGAGCTTTCTAAAGATACGAGGCTGATTATAATTGCACAAAGTGCAATTATAATGCCAATTCCTCTAAGAAAAGTTAGTTTAAGTGTACGAAATTCAACTATTCGTCTCTTGGATGACAGAGCGTCACAGTTAAGTTACCGAGTGTCAGTGCGTAGAGAAAGAGAAACAGGGTATAGAACAATTCTCTTTTTAATCCCACTCTATGCAGTTAAAAAATAAAAGCCCCTCACAGAAAAGTGAGAGGCTTGCCTAAACTAGGCTCATTTATTTAAGTTAAACACCAAATGATGACGGATCTTTTCTCCAAGACTTCAGTACTTCTACGTCCGTCGATTCAATTTTGCCTTGTGCAAGAGCCACATCAATCAATGTGCTGTAGTTGGACAAGCTTTGTAATGGCATTTCAGCTGCAGCAAAAGCATCCACTGCACGGTCCAGCTCATAGCTGAAGATTGCGAGTACAGCCAGCACTTCTGCGCCAGCTTCTTGCACGGCCTGAGCCGCTTTGATGGAGCTTCCACCTGTGGAGATCAGATCTTCAATAACAACTACCTTTTGTCCCGGCTTAATCAGACCTTCGATCTGATTCTGCTTGCCGTGGCCTTTAGCTTTATCACGGATATAAGCCATAGGCAGATTGAGTTTATCTGCTACCCAAGCCGCGTGTGGAATACCCGCGGTTGCTGTACCTGCGATCACTTCAGCGTCCGGATACTCGCTCTTAATAAGCTGGGCGAAGGCATCTGCAATATAGTTACGAACTTCTGGGTAAGCCATAGTCAGACGGTTGTCGCAATAGATCGGCGATTTGATACCAGAGGTCCATGTAAAAGGCTCCTGTGGACGCAGTGCTACTGCTCCAATCTCCAGTAGATAACTTGCTACTTGTTCACTTCTATTTAATGAGCTCATGCTAGGGTCATCTCCTCAATAATGTTTAGTGCTGCTTGACGTGGATCTGGTGAAGCTGTAATCGGCCGTCCTACAACAAGGTAGTGACTACCCTGACGAATGGCTTTTCCAGGTGTCATCACCCGGGACTGATCGTCCAAGGAAGCACCTGCTGGCCGGATACCCGGTGTAACCGTGCAAAATGCCGGGCCGCAAGCTTCTGCGATAACTGCGGACTCTTGTGGCGATGCGACTACGCCATCTAGACCCGCATCGGCTGCCAGCTTGGCGTATCTTACCACAGTATCCGCTACCTCACCAGCGATCCCAATTTCATTATTCATCACTTCTTGACTCGTACTCGTTAGCTGAGTAACAGCAATAATCAAAGGCATCTTAAGGGCACCATTAGCACTAACTGCTGAAACCGCTCCTTCGCGTGCTGCAGCCATCATGGCTGAACCCCCTGCCGCGTGTACGTTAAGCATATCAGCGCCAAGATTCGTAAGACTTTGTGCGCCACCTTTTACCGTGTTAGGGATATCATGCATTTTCACGTCAACGAACACAGAATAGCCACGAGATTTCAGCTCTTGAATAAAGTCTGGTCCTGCCGCATAGAACAGCTGCATGCCTACCTTCATATAGCAAGGAATGCCTTCCAGCTTATCGATCAAGGCTCTTGCTCCAGTCACATCAGGATAATCCAAAGCGACCATCAGTCGATTCGCCATTGCTTTCCACTCTACTTCTCCAACTCCCATAACCATGCTCCTATCCAGTGCAGACTAATCCACACCCTTTATTTGTTAGACCCTAGGCATAGCGGAGCGGTCTGCGTAAACGCAAACCGCCCTATGCATCTTTATGAGATTAGTTCAATTGTCCGACAAAAGCAGGCATGGACTGTGACGAGAAGTTAATCGTCTGCAGCATTCTGAGAAGTGCCGTCACTGTATCCAGTGAAGTCATACATACGACGCCATTCTCAACCGCTTCACGGCGGATACGGAACCCGTCACGTTCTGGCGTTTTGCCTTTAGTCAGTGTATTAAAGACGAAGTTAGCTTGCCCACCACGAATCAAGTCGAGAATGTTTGGCGCACCTTCATCCAGCTTGTTAACATTCATTACGTTGAGGCCTGCTTCTTCAAGCGCTTGTGCCGTGCCTCCAGTAGCAATGATTTTGTAACCCATGGAGTGGAAGCCCTTCATAAGTTCCACAGCTTCTGCTTTATCTTTATCTGCCACCGTAACGATGATAGCGCCTGTCGCTGGAATTTTCATCCCTGCTCCGATCAGACCTTTGTATAAAGCTTTTGCGTACAACTTATCACGGCCCATAACCTCACCGGTCGATTTCATTTCAGGTCCGAGTGTAGGTTCTACTCTGCGCAGTTTGGCAAAAGAGAACACTGGCACTTTAACCGATACATAATCGCTTTCCGGCCACAAACCTTCTGTATAACCGTCATCCTTCAGCTTGCTGCCGAGAATGATTTTGGTTGCCAAATGCGCCATTGGAATTCCTGTCACCTTACTCAGGAAAGGAACCGTACGCGAGGAGCGTGGATTTACTTCGATTACGTATACTTCGTTCTGATAGATAACAAACTGGATATTGACCAGTCCAATCGTCTTCAGTTCCTTAGCGATTTTGATTGTGATTTCGGCGACTTTCTCTTTTAGACCTTCATCCAGATATTGCGGAGGATATACAGCGATAGAGTCACCGGAGTGAACACCTGCGCGTTCGACATGTTCCATGATGCCCGGAATAACTACTGTCTCACCATCGCAAATCGCGTCTACCTCAACCTCTTTACCTAGCATGTAACGGTCAATCAATACCGGATGCTCTGGATTCACTTTCACCGCTTCTACCATGTAGCTAAGCAGTTCAGTATCGTTATATACGATTTCCATTGCACGTCCGCCTAGTACGTAGGAAGGACGAACAAGCACCGGATACCCAAGGGATTGTGCAGTTTCTACAGCTTGATCCACGTCAGTGACCGTCTTACCTTTCGGTTGAGCGATATCCAGGCGTGCCAGCAAAGCTTCGAATTTCTTACGGTTCTCAGCTTCATCAATGCTATCAAGGCTAGTTCCAAGAATCTTCACACCAGCAGCACTTAGCGGTGCCGCAAGGTTAATCGCTGTTTGACCACCGAATTGAACGATAACTCCAATCGGATTCTCTTGCGCAATTACGTTCATGACATCTTCGAAGAATAGGGGTTCAAAGTACAACCGGTCCGAAGTATTGAAGTCTGTAGATACAGTCTCAGGGTTATTATTGATGATAACCGCTTCATATCCAGCCTTTTGAATGGCCCATACCGCATGCACTGTGGAGTAATCGAACTCAATCCCTTGACCGATGCGGATTGGACCAGATCCCAGCACGATAACCTTTTGCTTATCAGATTGAATAACTTCATTCTCAGTCTCATAAGTCGAGTAGTAGTAAGGTGTAGTGGCTTCGAACTCAGCCGCACAAGTATCTACCATTTTGAACACAGGTGTTAAGCCTTGCTCCAAACGCAGCGCGCGCACATCAGCTTCTTTGGTAAACTTCCCGTTCGCTTGCCCTTCTGCACGAATCTCAGCAATCGCACGGTCTGTAAAGCCTTTACGTTTCGCTTGGTATAAAGTTTCCGCAGACAAAGTTTCTTCGCCGCGAATAACCTCTTCAAAGTTAATCAAACCTTCAATTTTGGAAAGGAACCACCAGTCCACGTTCGTAATATCCTGGATTTCTTGCAAACCGTAACCACGGCGGAAAGCTTCAGCAATCAGGAACAGACGCTCATCGTCAGGCTTCTCAAGACGTTCACGCAGCACGCTCTCTTCCAGTGTCTCTGCACCTGGCAGACGGAACCGGTGTACACCAATTTCCAAGGAACGGATCGCTTTATGAATCGACTCTTCAAAGGTACGGCCGATCGCCATTACTTCGCCTGTCGCTTTCATTTGCGTACCCAGCTTACGGTTCGCATGAATGAACTTGTCGAACGGCCAGCGTGGAATTTTACTTACAATATAGTCAAGTGTAGGCTCGAAGCATGCATAAGTCTGTCCGGTTACCGGATTGACGATTTCATCCAGCGTGTAACCCATCGCGATTTTGGCAGCCATTTTGGCAATCGGATATCCAGTTGCTTTGGAAGCCAAAGCCGAGGAACGGCTGACACGCGGGTTTACTTCGATTACATAATATTGATAACTTTGCGGATCAAGTGCGAATTGTACGTTACATCCACCCTCAATATTTAGGGCGCGGATGATTTTGAGCGAAGCTGTGCGCAACATTTGGTATTCGCGATCCGATAACGTCTGGCTAGGTGCCACAACGATACTGTCACCTGTATGTACGCCTACAGGATCAAAGTTCTCCATGTTGCAGACAACGATACAGTTGTCATTAGCATCACGCATAACCTCGTATTCAACTTCTTTCATGCCGGCAATACTCTTCTCAACCAGACATTGTCCGATCGGGCTATAACGAATTCCTGCTTTGACGGTTTCACGCAGCTCTTCTTCGTTATCGCAGATCCCGCCGCCTGTGCCGCCAAGTGTATAAGCTGGACGTACAATCAGAGGGAATCCAATTTCCTCAGCGAATTTCATTGCTTCATCTACAGTAGTGATAATGGTGCTATCCGGTACAGGTTGATCCAATTCACGCATTAGATCACGGAACAAATCGCGATCTTCTGCTTTCTCAATGGAATCAAGCTGTGTACCGAGAAGCTTAACATTCTCTTGCTCAAGTACACCTGCACGAGCCAATTCTACAGCCATATTTAGGCCAGTTTGACCGCCCAGCGTTGGAAGCAATCCATCCGGACGCTCTTGGCGAATAATCGCAGTTACGAATTCAAGCGTAATAGGCTCGATATACACTTTATCTGCAATATTTGTATCTGTCATAATCGTTGCTGGATTGCTGTTAATCAGTACGACTTCCACGCCTTCTTCTTTAAGGGCTTGGCAAGCCTGAGTTCCTGCGTAGTCAAACTCCGCTGCTTGACCGATGACGATCGGTCCGGAACCGATCACTAGTATTTTTTTAAGCTTATCGTTCTTTGGCATGTTATAGAGCTCCTTTCACGGCTTCAAGCTGTAAGTTAGTTTTTGGCGCCGTGATTCTGGCGTTTGCCGCAAGTTGTGCCTGACGTGAAACAACAGGTGTCTTTGCTTTATGATCTGCAATCAATTGCAGGAAGCGATCGAACAAGTAGCTGCTGTCATGTGGTCCTGGCGCCGCTTCTGGATGATATTGCACCGAAAATGCTGGGTAACGAGTATGTTTTATGCCTTCAACAGTCTTATCATTATTATTAATGTGAGTAACTTCTAGTTCAGTGTTCTTCACAGATTCCTCATTCACGGTATAACCATGGTTCTGGGAAGTGATGAAGCAGCGTCCGCTTTCCAGTTCCTTCACAGGGTGATTCCCACCGCGGTGACCGAATTTCAGCTTCTCTGTATCAGCTCCACAAGCTAGTGCAAACAACTGATGACCTAGGCAGATACCGAAGATCGGATATTCACCAAGCAATTCGGAAATGGTCTTGACAGCGTGAGGCACATCTTTCGGGTCCCCAGGGCCGTTGGACAGTAGGATACCATCCGGGTTCAGACGGCGAACTTCTTCCGCTTTTACATCGTGTGGCACTACAACCACATCACAACCACGTTCGTTAAGCTCACGTAGGATACCAGCCTTCGCACCGTAATCCACAAGTACAATTCTTTCTTTGTTGCCTGGGCTGCTGTACGAACTTGCAGTTGATGTACGAGCAACCTGATTGCGCAATTCCTCAATCGTAGTATTTCCCATCATTTCCATCAGTTCCTCTACACGTTTGTTAGAGGTGGTCAGGATCGCTTTCATTGTTCCATAGTGGCGAATAATCCGAGTCAACATCCGAGTATCAATCTCGCTGATCCCTGGAATATCGTATTCTTTCAACAAGTCGTCCACACTGTATTCAGCACGCCAGTTACTAGGTACTTCTTCATGACGACGCACTACAAAGCCGTGTACGAAAGGTCTAACAGATTCAAAGTCATCCCGAGTAATCCCGTAGTTCCCGATCAATGGGTAAGTCATTGTAACGATTTGTCCGCAATATGAAGGGTCAGACAGCACCTCTTGATATCCTGTAATTCCTGTATTAAAAACAACCTCGCCTGTCTTTTCGCCCTCAGCGCCAAATGCGGTACCTGTAAATAAAGTTCCATCTTGCAGCAGCAATCTCGCCTGCATTCCATTCCACTCCTTCATGTTTCTGTAGTCTAATGCTTATGCCTTACAAGCCTTCCGGAGTGAACGTGTACACAATCGCTGCATCCGTAAAGATCAGCAACTCCGCCCCACCCGTCTGCTAGTTTTTCTCAGTCCATACGGTTTTGCCGTCTACCCATGTCATTACTGGCCAGCCCTTAAGCTTCCAGCCACCAAAAGGAGTATTCCGTCCTTTACTTGCAAAAGAACCCGGGTCTACTTCTTTTTCTTGCTCCAGATCAATCAATGTCAAATCTGCAGGAGCTCCGATATCCATCACACCAGTGTTCAGTCTGAATACCCGTGCAGGATCAGCGGTCATTCTTTGTACTAGTAAGGATAAATCCCATTTCCCGGTTGCTACAAACGCGGTGTATAGCAGCGGGAAAGCTGTTTCGAATCCAACGATACCAAAAGGTGCGAGTTGCATGCCTTTAGCCTTCTCTTCCTCACTATGAGGCGCATGATCCGTAACAATCATATCTAGTGTGCCGTCAAGCAAACCTTCGATACATGCTTCAACATCGCGACGGGAGCGTAGCGGCGGGTTCATTTTCCAATTGGCATCAAGGCCTGGAATCTCTTCTTCAGAGAGCAGCAAGTGATGCGGACACACTTCAGCAGTTACTTTAATGCCGATTTCTTTCGCTTGGCGAATCAGTCGCACCGATTGTTCAGTACTTACATGGCACACATGGTAATGAACGCCTGTCGCTTCAGCCAGCAAAATATCGCGTCCAACATGGATGGCTTCCGACTCATTTGGAATTCCTTTCAGACCATGCTTTCTTGCGAACTCACCTTCGGCTACACAGCAGCCTTCAACCAGTGAATTATCCTCGCAGTGAGCAATGACTGGCATATCCAGTGCTGCGGCGATGTTCATAGCATCTTTCATCATTTGAGCACTTTGCACACCCACGCCGTCGTCGGTATAACCAATCGCTCCAGCTTCTTTAAGCGCTGCAAAATCAGTCAGCTCACGTCCGAGCTCATTTTTCGTAATGGCTGCATAAGGAAGTACTTTAACTAGTCCTGCTTCACGCGCTTTGTCTTTCACAAATTGTACGATTTCCGGGGTATCTGTTACTGGACGGGTATTAGGCATACAAGCGATGGTTGTAAATCCGCCTTTGGCAGCCGAACGACTTCCGGTTTCCACTGTTTCCTTGTGTTCAAATCCCGGTTCGCGTAAGTGCACATGCATATCAATGAGTCCTGGAATGAGCAGCTTGCCTTCAGCATCAATGATCTCTCCAGCTTCTGGAGCAGCTTCATTTCCATCGATTAAGGCCGAGATAACACCTTCTTCAAGTACAATATGTTTCCGCTCTAACAAGCCTTCCTTATTCAATACGCTGGCGTTTCTAATAATCACTGTCATGATTCTACCTTTACCCACAGATCCCGGCTGCGGGCCCTCTCGTTATTATATAATAAAAATTCATGTTTGTGTATATTTATTAGTCCCTATTCATCATCATTCTTTGAACTTTATAGTAAAGCTCTTTCAAGAACTGCCATCCGAACCGGAACCCCATTAGACATTTGCGGGAAAATCCTTGATTGACTGCTCTCTACAACTGCATCATCAATCTCGACATTCCGGTTAACCGGAGCTGGATGCATAATGATTGTATCTTTTGCGAGCTTAGCTGCGCGTTCTTCTGTTAAACCGTACTGTCTACGGTAATCTTCCGCGGAAAGTATGATACCAGAAGCATGGCGTTCCAGCTGCACACGAAGCATCATGACCACATCTGCTTTAAGAGCTTCCTCTATGGTTACATAAGGTGCGTATTCCATAAGCTCAGGAGCCTTCATATTCTCCGGTGCGCAGAATTGCACTTTAGCCCCCAGCTTAGTAAGTCCCCACAGGTTGGAGCGTGCTACCCGGCTATGCATGATGTCCCCGATAATAGAAACCGTGAGACCCTTTAAATCTCCAAACGTTTTGGTCATGGTGTAAAGATCAAGCAGCGCTTGCGTTGGATGTTCATTGTTGCCGTCACCCGCATTAATAAGCGGTATGGACACCTTCTCAGCTAACTGCTGCAGCACACCTGCAGGCTTCAAACGCACAACTCCGGCATCGATCCCCATCGATTCCAGTGTGCGTACTGTATCGTAGATCGACTCCCCTTTTTCTACACTAGAAGCTGCAGCCGTAAAATTCAGTACTTGTGCACCCAGTCGTTTCTCTGCCATTTCAAAGGAGAAACGTGTGCGTGTGCTGTTCTCAAAGAACATGTTAGAAATAAAATGCGAGTTCAAAATGGGAGTTAGCTTCTCACTTTGATTGTCCCAGTATGCTGTTCTGTCCAGCAGCCCAGTGATTTCCGACCGATCAAGCTCTTTTATTCCCAGCAGACTACGTTCCTTTACCTTGGTAAGTGTCATGATGTTATCGTTCCTCCCGGTTTGAAATAATGTAGACCTCGTCTTTGCCGTCGTATTCCTTCAGCGCCACTTCAATCTGCTCATGCTTTGAGGTAGGTACATTCTTACCGATGTAGTCCGGCCGGATCGGCAGCTCGCGGTGTCCACGGTCAGCCAGTACTGCCAGTTGAATCATTCGTGGGCGTCCGCAATCCATTAAAGCGTCCATCGCCGCGCGGATGGTGCGTCCGGTGTAAAGCACATCGTCGAACAAAATGACCTTCTTATCATGGATGCCATCATTGCCGGAAGTAATAATGACGTTACTCTTCACTACTGCTTCACTGCCTCCTACTTCACGGTCATCCCGATAATGCGTGATGTCGAGTTCGCCGTAAGGAATCTCGACGCCTTCAATTTCCTTGATCCGCTCAGCAATGCGCTGTGCCAGGTATACGCCTCGGGTCCGGATACCGACCAGCAGACAATTCTCAATCCCTTTGTTCTTCTCCAAAATCTCATGAGCAATACGCGATAATGCCCGGCGGATCGCCGTTTCGTCCATAATTACATTTTTCTCAGTAACCATAATCTTGTCACCCTCCACTTGTTTCGCCTGTTCAAGTCCCCGGAAATCAAAAAACTCCTTGCCTGTAACAGGCAAGGAGTGAAATCCGAAGAAGAAGATGATGGCCGCGCGCATAAAAAGACAGTCCGGTGTAGTACACACGGATACCCTTCTAAGAGTCGCGAACCTCGATTCACGTTACCTTGCCAGCCTCACAGGACTGAATTAAAGGCGCTATTCATTTAATGAGAATTATGACAGAACAAACCCTGCATGTCAACTTTATCTGCCTAAACTATAACACTTTCTAAGCCGGCTTCTATTAAGAGGAAGCGGTAACTCTGGATATTGCTTATATTTCCTTTTTTCTACACGCATACTCACTTCTGCCAAGAAAGCTCCACAGAGATTGCGTGGATGGAGGGTATTATAGGGAGAACCTCCCTATAATTAGATCATTTTAGTCTTTTTAGTCTTTTTAGTCTGGTTATACGGAATTCCTCCCTATAAATCAGCGGATTTCCTTGAATGCAACCAAATAAGCAGAAATAGAGGGAGCAATTCCCTGTATTTTAGCAGATGGAAGCTAAAGAACAGAATTAGAGGGAAGAATTCCCTATCTTGCAGTAGATCTATTCAGCAATAATCTACTCACAGTAGAATTGCTGTTACATAAAAAAGCCGCCAAGGTTTCCCCAGGCAGCTTCAATCTCTAACTAATGATTAAAATTCAAACTCCACATCGCTTAAGCGTCTTTGGATTTCAGAGATGACACGTCTTTCTTCCTTTTCCCCTTTAGCAATAAAGGTAACAGAGAAACGTACAAACGGACCTGCATCATCCCAAGGCACGGTGGAGATTAGCTTTTCACGGATCAGGAATTGCGAAAAATCCTCACCAGATTCAAAACGTCGGCCACCTTTGACACCCTTAGGTGCTGCAACATAAAGGAAGAAGGAACCCTTTGGTTTCTCAGCTTGGAAGCCCAGGCTGTTCAGTGCATCAACCAACAGGTTGTGACGACGAGAATACTTGGCAGCAATAGCTTCGGTAATCTCTGGATGAGCAAGACCGTAGGCTGCAGCTTTTTGAATCGCGATAAATTGACCGGAATCATTATTATCCTTCACATCACTGAAGGCTTTAACAACTAAAGGATTCCCAGCAACAAAGCCGATTCTCCAGCCTGTCATATTGTAGGACTTGGACAAAGAATGCAGCTCCACGCCAACATCCTTAGCACCTGGCACAGAGAGGAAGCTAAGCGGCTTTAAACCGTCATAGGTCAAGGCAGCATATGGTGCATCATGGATAACGACTACATCATATTTTTTAGCCCATGCAACTACCTCAGCAAAAAACTCAGGAGTCGCACTAGCGCCCGTCGGATTGTTTGGATAGTTCAAGTAAAGAAGCTTGGCTTTATGAGCAACTTCTTCTGGAATTTCGTTCAGATCTGGAAGGAAGTTATTCTCCTTCTTCAGCTCTACTGTAAACACTTGTCCACCCAAGTATTTAGTATGTGTACCCAGCACTGGATAACCCGGCACCGTCATAATCGTAATATCTCCTGGATTAATGAAGCACGAAGGCAACATCGCCAGCGCAGGCTTAGATCCGATAGAGTGAACTACCTCCGTAACGGGATCAATGCCTTCAACACGGAATACTTCCCGTAAATAATCAGCAGCAGCTGTCTTAAATTCAGCAATTCCATTGTCCGCATAACCACGGTTTTCTTCCTTAGCTGCTTCTTCAGCAAGCTTAGCCACGATACCTGTATCAGCCATCTCATCTGGCTCGCCTACACCCATATCGATCAATTCAATATCAGGAAAATCCTGTTTTGCGGATGCTTTAGCACGTTTGATTTTCTCGAATTTATAAATCGAAGTGTCCTTGCCGTAGTTCGCACCGCCGATGCGGTCTGCAAAATTAGTCTGAATGAAGCTGTCTTGGTATTGTTCAATACTCATACTTTCATCTCATCTCCTGGCTATCTATTCTCATTTTAGAAGAAACGGCTTCGCCGTCCCTTGGATGGCTTATGTTTATAGAGATCCGCTTCTGTGATAAAAAATAAGGATAAAGAATAAGGCATAACCTTCTCTTTATCCTTATGATATTAAATATGATGGAAAGCAGAGTTCAATACCATAGACTAATTATCACTTCATTTGTACTTATCTGCTGCGCAATGTGAACAGAACATCTTCCATGTCTTCCGGAATAGGTCTGCTGAATTCTTTATATTCACCTGTCGTAGGATGAATAAATCCAAGCACCGCCGCATGTAACGCCTGTCCATTCATAGCTGTTCCTTTACTGCGTCCATAAATCGGATCGCCAACAAGCGGATGACCAATGAATTTCATATGCACTCTGATCTGATGCGTGCGGCCAGTCTCCAGCTGCAGCTCCAGTAGTGTACAATCACCAAAACGTTCCAACACCGTAAAATGAGTCACAGATTTCTTGCTGTTCTTTTCCGTTACAGTGTATAGCTTGCGATCATGTGGATCTCTACCGATCGGAGCATCAACCGTTCCTTTGTCATGCGACAAATTGCCGTGCACAACTGCTATATAACGGCGTGTTACACTGTGCTCTTTAAGCTGTGCTGCGAGCGACGCGTGACTGGCATCATTTTTAGCCACCATAATAAGACCAGAGGTATCCTTATCAATACGGTGTACAATACCTGGACGAATCTCACCATTAATACCGGACAGATCCTTGCAGTGATACATCAGTGCATTTACCAAGGTGCCTGACGGATGCCCGGCAGCTGGATGCACAACCATACCACGTGGCTTATTTATAACAATGACATCGCTGTCTTCATATACAACTTCAAGAGGAATATTCTCCGGGATCAAATCCGTAACTTCCGCTTCTGGTACGACAATGGAAACTATATCGCCTTCTGAGAGCTTATAGTTAGCTTTAACCGGTGCCCCATTAACCGTAACATGGCCACCACTGATCCACAGTTGCACCTGAGAACGAGAAATATCCTCTTCCCAAGATTCCGTTATATATTTATCGATTCGCTCCCGCGCGTTCTCTGCTGAAACGGTCCACTCCGTGACGTCCCTCTCTTCTTCGCTCGTAGATGCCGCTTGGTGATTGACGTCTTTACTCAAATCATTCATTCCCTTCTTTTACTTCCTTTGCTTCTTTTACTTCTTTGATTTCCGTGATTTCTTCACCGTTCTTAAGATCGCGGAAAGAGTCCAAAAGAATCAGCCCAACCCCAATAACGATACATGAATCCGCAACGTTAAAAATCGGGAAGCTATAGCTTCCAAAATTAAACAGAAGGAAATCAACAACCTCACCACTAATCATCCGGTCCAGGAAGTTACCTATCGCTCCACCCAATACAAGCCCAAGGGCAACAGACAACATCTTCCGAGAATGTCTAGTCTTGTTCAAGTACCAAACGATACCTGCGACCACTACAACCGTAACTAAAAAGAAGAACCATTGCTGACCTTGTAGAATCCCAAAAGCAGCCCCGCGATTACGATGTGAGGTAATTAGGAAGAAATTTCCGATGACCGGAATCTGTTCCCCAAGCTCCAGACGTGTGGCAATGAGATATTTCGTTCCCTGATCCACCAAAAATACAATAAGAGCAATCAAATAGTACACCACAGAAGTTGTCACTCCGTTCTTATTTTTCCCGCAAAATGCGGTACGAATACTGTTATAAGACTTGTATATTGTAGCACAGCCCTTAGAAGGTCGTCTATTGCGTGACATCTCTCCAGCGCTTAATCTTGGGGACTATTTTCCATCGCTAAAATAACGCCTCTCAGGTCAACCTAACAAAGAACCATCCGGTGCAAATTGGTTTGTCGGAAGGATTCTTAAAAAAGTACAGAAAGGAGCTTACTCATCATGACGCACCTGACAGTACAGCAGCTCTCAGAGCTACGCGCCCGATTAGAAAAAGACCGTGATACCATTCAGCACAGGCTTCAGAATAATGAAAATTACGGCTTACAGGAATCCATGCGGGATGGCACCGGAGAACTTTCCGAGAATGACAACCATCCAGGAGATGCAGCCACCGATTTGTATAACCGCTCCATGGATATTTCACTGCTAGAGCGGGACGAGCATGAGCTGGATGATATTGAAGCTGCTCTCAACGCTATGGATGAAGGCACCTATGGGATATGTAAGGCTAGCGGTCAACCGATCCCTTTTGAGCGTCTATTCGCCATTCCCTCCACGCTTTATTGTAAAGAGCACGCCCCACGTCAAAATGCACCCTTTACTCGGCCCATTGAAGAAGAATTTTTGTCTCCTCCATTTGGTCGTACGAGTCTCGATGAACGAGAGGATCAAAACGGCTTTGACGGTGAGGATGCCTGGCAGATTGTAGAAAGCTATGGCAGCTCCAATTCCCCCGCTATGGCGGAGGGCAACAACATTGACTCCTATAATGATATGGAAATTGAAGCTGATGAGCTGGAAGGCTGCGTAGAACCTTGGGAGAACTTTATCGCCACCGATATTACAGGGAACCATTTAATTGTAGTACAGGGACGTAGCTACGAGCGTTATAAGGATAGTGGCGAGGGAAGTTACATGCTTGATCCGCTCGAAGGCGAGGAGTAAAAGCATTATCCCCACAAAAAAATGAACAGCGTGCGGTTCCAGTTTCATTATGGAATGGCCCGCTGTTTTTTTATTTATTCTGCTCTATGTCATTTTGTTAAGAAAATGTTCAGATTCAGCTGGTAAACTGATCTAACGGATGCTGAAATCGACCTACAAGGAGTGTAACGTAGTGAATCACGGCTATTTTAAAAATGTACAACAACTCAGTCGTGAAGATGACCGGCGATATTTATTATTAATGAGAGGTTTACGCATCATACACGAAGAAAGAAAGCAACGTAGCCCTCTCCAAAGATTAAAAAGGGAAAAGCACGGACTGGGGAGAAACATAGAAGCCCAAGGTTGGGTAAATCCACCCAAGAAAATAGACCCGACCCTAATCTCTTCTACAAACCAAATAAAGACGGCTTCGCCTTAACAAGCTATTTGAATTCCAGCTGACGCTGTACAATTCGTACAATATCCGCAATATAATCTCCGATGATCGGCAGATTTAAGGCTCCAAGCACCTGAAGGACATAAATGATCGTTGCTGCGAAAAAAGTAAAGCCCAGCGCGATCCCTAATCCACGAGCTGTTCCATATAAGATATTTTTCCAAATTAGAGTCCAAGGTGAATACAACAGCTCTGTATACTGATAAATTCGTGATTTTTCTAATATATGAGCCCATTCAAAAGTTAATCGATACATCGTGTTCATTTTCTCTTCCAGTGGAATATCTTCTGGATTACGATGATCTGCTGTTAGACGCTCAGGGTTTTCCTCAGGAATAACCTTTTTCTCCGCTCCCTTATCTGTGCTGTTCTTGTTGCCGGATGTCTTAACGGAGATTCTGTTCTTCTGATCCTCCACAGCCACAGCTCCTCTCATACGTCTATATTCGCCACAAAGTAAACGAGCCCGGTCAAAGAGAATAATCTCCTTGAGCACGAGGCTCGTTATTTTTTGCGGGCGAAATATAAAGACTATATTTCCCGCATAAACAGAAGTTCTCTGTTTACACTTGTGCCGCTAGTATATGCTGTTTTGGGACAGGTAATACAGATTTACGCTCCAATATGGATACCGATGGATTTACCACCTGCATCTACCGTTTCAAAAGCGTGTTCTCCGCCAAAATCAACCGTAGTCACAAGTACATTGTCACGCAATACATTCTCAAAGGCTGTAACTGCTGCTTTAAGCTCATCGTCTACATTCAGCGTGAGTGCGATCCGTTTCTCGATCGGCAGATCCAAACGTTTACGGTAATCTTGAACCGCACGAATGATCTCACGAACCCAGCCTTCTTGTTCAAGCTCAGGCGTGATTTCGGTATTGAGCGCAACCGTAATTCCATATCCGGAAGCTGCGGCGAAACCTGCTTTAGCTTCTTTTTCAACGAGTAGCTCTTCAGAAGTGATCACCAGCTCTTCTCCCTCTGGCGTCGCAATCGTGATTGAGCCATCTTGCACCGCTTTGCGGGTAGAGTCACTGTCCAAAGCTTTCAGGAAGCCTTGCAGGAAGCCGACATTTTTACCGTATTTTTTACCGGCAACTTTAAGGTTCAGCTTGAGTGTGAAGTCAACAAATCCACTGTCGCTAGTCTCTAGCACGATGTTCTTGATGTTGATCTCGTCTTTGATGATCTCTTCATACTCAGCCAAATGGAAGTCACGGTTCATCGAAACGATCAGCTCAGACAGCGGTTGACGATTCTTAATGCCTGTTTCGTTACGAACGTTACGCGCCAGCTCAACGATTTGTCTCGCACTTTCCATATCCTCTTCCAGCTCTTTATCGATCAAGCTCTCATCAGCAACCGGGTAATCTGCTAAATGCACACTTTCTCCGCCGCCAAGGTTCGTGAAGATATCTTCAGACAACATCGGTGTAAATGGAGCCATCAAAGACGCTGTCTTCAAAAGCACATGGGTCAGTGTACGGTAAGCATCCAGCTTATCTTCACCTAGACCACTACCCCAGAAACGGTCACGGGAACGACGGATATACCAGTTGCTCAGCTCATCTATAAAGTTCTCAATACCTTTGGATGTATTCACGAAGTCATTTACTGCAAGTCCTTTGTCCACCAAAAGAATCAAGCTGTTCAGACGGGACAAAATCCAGCGGTCCAGCTTATGTTCCGATACTTTAAAAGGATGATCGGCAGGATCATAACCATCGATGCCTGCATAAAGCGTCAAGAACGCATGCGTATTCACCAGTGTATCTACAACTTTGGATTTGGTTTCCCCTACAAGACCACGAGAGAAACGTTTGTTATTCCACGGTGCACTATCGGATAGAATCGCCCAACGGAAAGCATCCGTGCCGTAATCGTTCATGATATCCCAAGGATCAATAACATTGCCTTTGGATTTGGACATTTTTTGACCATTCTCATCAAGGATATGACCGTGAGCAATAACAGCTTTATATGGAGCTTTACCTTTAAACAATGTAGATACAGCTAGTAAGCTGTAGAACCATCCACGTGTCTGGTCGATCCCTTCACAGATCATATCCGCTGGATATTGATCATTCAGCTTATCCTCGTTCTCAAATGGATAATGACTTTGCGCAAATGGCATCGAACCACTATCGAACCAGACATCGATAACTTCTGGTGTGCGAACCATCTCTGCCCCTTCGCTGAAAGGACTGCGTAGCTTGATCTTATCTACAAAAGGCTTATGCAGCTCGATATCCTCAGGTACATCGCCAATCGCCATCGCTCTCAGTTCTTCAATGCTGTGTGGAGCGAACTCTTTGCCCGTTTCTTGACATACCCAAACATTAAGCGGTGTACCCCAGTAACGATTACGGCTGATATTCCAGTCCACCAGTTCATCCAGGAACTTCCCGAAACGGCCTTCACGTACATGCTCAGGATACCAATCTACACTGTTGTTGTTAGCAATCAGCTGATCTTTGATCGCTGTAGTGTTGATGAACCAGCTGTCTGTTGCGTAGTACAAGAGTGGTGTATCACAACGCCAGCAGAACGGATAGCTGTGCTCGTATTTTTCTTTGCCGTAAAGCAGTCCTTTTTCAGACAAAGCTTTAACGATATCCAAATCGCAATCTTTCACGAAACGTCCAGCAAAGTCAGATACTACTTCCGTATACTTACCGGAATTATCAACCACGTTCACGAAGCTGATGCCGTTCTCGCGGCAAGTCTTGTAGTCATCTTCACCATGCGCTGGTGCCATGTGTACGATCCCTGTACCACTGGAATCTGTAACGAAGGAAGCACCTACGATGACATTGTTTTTCTCTGCCTTAATGTATCCGAATGGAGGAGCATAAGTTTTGCCGATAAACTCGGAACCTTTATGTGTAGAAAGGACTGCGTGCTCTCCTTTCATTACTTCCTCCACCAAATTTTTGGCAACAATGTAGATACCGTCTTCTTGTTGTACACGTACATAATCCATGTCAGGGTTCATGGCAAGAGCCATATGAGCTGGCAGCGTCCAAGGTGTAGTCGTCCAAGCTAGTACGTAGTCTCCACTGTCATCCAGCTTAAACTTTGCAGTCGCACTAAGATCTTTGACAGTTTTGTAGCCTTGGGCTACTTCATGGGAGCTTAAGGTAGTCTGACAGCTTGGGCAGTAAGGACTAACACGGTGTCCGCGGTAGAGCAACCCTTTGTCATGCACAGTAGCCAAGATGTTCCACACGCTCTCGATATACGTGTTATTCAAAGTTACGTAAGGATTATCTAGATCCGTCCAGTATCCGATACCCTCTGTAAACTCGCGCCATTGCTTCTCGTAGCCGAAGACGCTGTCTTTACATTCTTGGATAAATTTCTCTACGCCATATTCCTCGATCTCTTGTTTGCCGGAGATGCCAAGCTTCTTTTGTACGCCTAGTTCTACTGGCAAACCGTGTGTATCCCAGCCCGCTTTACGTACCACGCGGTAACCTTTCATCGTTTGGTAACGACCGATGAAATCCTTGATTACACGGCCCAGCACGTGCCCGATATGCGGTGCACCGTTCGCTGTTGGAGGACCTTCGTAAAATACATAGTTCGGACGTCCTTCACGATTTTCCATGGATTTGCGGAACGTATTTTCGTCGCTCCATTTCTTCAGTATGCGGACATCTCTTGCCCGCGCTTTTTCTCTGACATCTACTTTTTGCATGTGATGGTCAATCCTTTCATGATTTAGTCTTTAATCTTCTTCGATCCCCTCTCCTGCCAAGGAGGGGATCTCGAGGGCACCCGAGCCGCGATCCCGTAGGGCAGCACTGGCTCGGGGTGCCACATGGGCCGGCAAGTGAAACACCGGCCTGCCCTAAAAGTGAAGGCCCTGCAGGCGAACCCGCCAGGGGAGCCTAAGAAGGGCCGTTCCTCCGCCGCATGAATCATTTCACCTTCCACCATCGTAAACGTGCCCGAGGTTTTACTTTGCAGGTGTCCAGAGGGCGGCAGCCCTTGGGGTCCCCCTTAGAAAGGGGGATTTAGGGGGATGGTCACCTTGGATTGGCCCGCCCCGGAACAACAAAATAAGCGTCATCCCACCCCCAAAGGGGCGAGACAACGCTCGCGATACCACCCTAATTCTGCGCATGAGCACATCCTTAAGGGGAGTGTATTCAGCACAATCTCAGTCCTGCGCGTAAATCTCATGCACAGGTCCGGTGTAACGTCCGGCAGACGGTTAAGCTTACGCACGATCAACGCTTCAGCTTAACTTCTAGGGGAAGATCTTCCGGCAGGGTTCGAACAATCGGCTCTCAGCAATCACCGACTCTCTGGAGAACGTTACCTTGTCGTACTTGTCCCGTCATCGAATACATATAAACATTATACAGATATGTTCTATTTATAGACTTTTTAAGTCTAATTGTCAACAACCGCTAGCCAAATCCGCAATTAGGAGCATACCTGCGCGGGCGTAAGTATTATGATCGATTTTAGCGGAAAATAAAAATAGAGGGAATAACTCCCTCTATTTAGCCGATTTTAGCATGGAATTATAAATTAGAGGGAATTCTAGACCTAGAATATAAAGTGGACACCTCGTTAAGAGATTAAGATAATGAAGATATCTAAGGAGGTGTTCACATGGGTGAACAGCGGCAGCGGTACAATGAAGAGTTTAGGAGAAAGACTG
>NZ_CAKMAB010000055.1:0-34890 GCF_924513355.1 Paenibacillus pseudetheri | reverse complement strand
TTTTCTATTTTCTATTTTCTATTTTCTATTTTCAATGTAAGGTGGGGATTCTTGATGGGATTTAACAACGAATACATTGCAGGCGTAACCTGGGGCTTCTCGGGTATACGTGGTTCATGGAAAACGGAAGAAGCTGAACGTTCGCTGGAACTCATGTCCTCCGTCACCGGAGCGAACTGGACAGCGATTGCTCTTAGTGCACTTCAAGCTACCGCTCATTCTACGGAAATTCCCTATTGGGAAACTCCAACCGTTAGTGACGAAGAAGTGAAATGGGCCATAAGTAAAGCAAAGTCACTGCAGCTGAAGGTATGCCTGAAGCCGATTGTTAATTGTGCCGACGGAACTTGGCGTGCTCACATTAACTTTTTCGATAAGGATGTTCCTTGTGAGCCTAAATGGTCGGAGTGGTTCAGCTCTTATACTAAATTCATTCTGCATTATGCTGCTATTGCTGAAGAAACAGGCTGTGAGATGTTCTGTATCGGCTGCGAGCTTGTACAAACGGATAGACGAGAAACCGAATGGCGTACGCTTATTGCCGAGGTTCGGAAGGTTTACTCAGGAATTCTTACTTATAATTGCGATAAGTATCAGGAGGATAACGTGACCTGGTGGGATGCGCTCGATGTGATTTCTTCAAGCGGGTATTATCCAGCTAACGATTGGGAAGCTCAGCTCGACCGGATTGAAAGTGTGGTTAGATCGCAGAATAAGCCATTCTTTTTTATGGAAGCGGGTTGCCCAAGCCGATGCGGGAGTGCAGCGATTCCTAATGATTGGACCTTAAAGGGTGAACCCAGTCAAGCAGAACAAAGCAAATTCTATCAGGCAATGTTTCAAGGCTGTGAGCGCAGAGATTGGGTTCAGGGCTTTATGCTTTGGGATTGGCCTGCTCATCTTTATCCAATTCATGAAGCAGAACAGAATGATGATTATTGTATGTATGGCAAACAAGCCGCTGGGATCATCAACGAATATTTCACCTCGAAAATCAATATGTAATGTGAGGAGGGACTAATGACCAATGATAAATTCACCAGAATTATGGCTGACACAACTTGAGAATGAGCTGCAGGGTAATATTCTTAGTTTTTGGATGAAACAGACGAAGGACGAACTCAATGGCGGTTTTGTTGGTAAAATCGACAATCAGCTGAACATTGCACCTGACGTGGAGAAAAGCCTTGTGCTTAATACCCGTATTCTTTGGTCCTTTGCGAGCGCTTACCGGATCTATGGCAAGACAGAATATCTGGCCATAGCAGAACGTGCCTATACCTATTTGATGGATCATTTCATCGATAAAGAGTATGGCGGATTATACTGGATGGTGGATGCGGAAGGCAAACCTTCTCAGGAGAAAAAACAGATCTACGGCCAAGCCTTTACTATCTACGCATTGGCTGAATTCTACCGCGCGACTGGACGGCCTGAGGTGTTAGATGAGGCAATTCAAATATTCCAGCTTGTTGAGAAATATGGCTATGATTCAACTTATAAAGGTTATGTTGAAGCTTTATCTCGGGAATGGCAAATCACGGATAACCTCAGTCTTAGCAGCAAGGACTTGAATGAGAAAAAATCAATGAACACGCATCTACACGTGTTGGAAGCGTATACCGGACTTTATCGAGTATGGAAGTCAGAGGAGTTAGCGAGCACGCTGGCTGAGCTAATTGAAACAATGCTAGACCATATCATTGATAACGAAGGCAAGCATTTTCATCTTTTCTTAGATGAGGCATGGAATGTAAAGTCAGATATTATCTCCTACGGACATGATATCGAGGGTAGCTGGCTGCTTGTAGAAGCCGCAGAAATCCTTGGTGAAGAGAAGCTGCTACAGCGCGTTCGAGCTGTCGCTATCTCTATGGCAGAGGCAGTTCTTGCAGAAGGCATAGATAACGATGGCGGGATATGGAATGAAGCTGACCCGGGCGGATTGCTGAGCAAAGAGAAAGATTGGTGGCCACAAGCTGAGGCAGTTGTTGGATTCTATAATGCTTATCAGCTGACCGGTGACAGCAAATTTAACGAGGCCGCTCAAGCCTCCTGGACTTTTATTGATAAATATATGGTGGATCATCAATTAGGCGAATGGTACTGGGGTGTGGACGAGAACCTTCTGCCCCTGCCTCACGCATCCAAGGTTAGCGCCTGGAAATGTCCTTATCATAACAGCAGAGCCTGCTTCGAAATGATCACACGACTGAATTCAACTATAAAGGAGACTGTATAATGTCATCATTATTTCAAGAACGCAAACAACAATTAACAGAACGTTATGAAGCGCTTATCACCCGTAACAATGAAAAGCTCCCTTATGGAAACGGTATTTATGACCGTTATGCTCATCCACTGCTTACCGCTGAGCACGTTCCTCTAATCTGGCGTTACGACTTTAACCCTGACACCAATCCATACTTCGCTGAAAGAATCGGCGTCAACGGCGTTTTCAACCCTGGTGCCATAGAACTTAACAGTAAGTTCTATCTTGTTGCCCGCGTTGAAGGTAATGACCGTAAATCTTTTTTTGCTGTAGCGGAAAGTGACAATGGTGTGGATGGCTTCCGTTTCTGGGATCATCCAGTTGTGCTGCCCGAGACAGAAGTTCCGGATATCAACGTTTACGACATGCGCCTAGTAACCCATGAAGATGGCTGGATCTATGGCCTATTTTGTACAGAACGCAAAGATCCAGACGCTCCACACGGCGACCTTTCTAGCGCAGTAGCACAATGTGGTATAGTTCGCACAAAGGATCTGAAGACCTGGGAACGTCTGGCCGATCTTAAGACAGGTTCTGCTCAGCAGCGTAATGTTGTACTCCACCCTGAATTTGTGGATGGAAAATATGCCTTCTACACTCGCCCACAGGATGGCTTTATTGATGCGGGCTCCGGTGGCGGTATTGGCTGGGGACTCTCGGATACGATTGAAAATGCCGTGATCACGAGTGAGACAATCATGGATGAACGCCATTACCATACCATCAAGGAAGTTAAGAACGGCCAAGGTCCAGCTCCAATTAAAACTCCAAAAGGCTGGCTCCATATTGCTCATGGTGTACGAAACACTGCTGCTGGGCTTAGATACGTGCTTTATGCCTTTTTATCTGATTTGGAGGAGCCAAACAAAGTCACCCATTCACCAGGTGGTCATTTCATCGCACCAGACGGTGAGGAACGTGTCGGTGATGTCTCTAACGTCGTGTTCTGTAATGGTGTGATTGCACGCGATAACGGTGAGATCTATATTTACTATGCTTCTTCCGATACTCGTATCCATGTTGCTACAACTACCGTTGACCAAATGTTAGATTACGTACTGAACACACCAGAAGACCCGCTTCGCTCTTATGCTTGTGTACAGCAACGCATCGCCCTCATCGATCGTAATTTAGCGCTGTAAATAAGAGTTCAGAGTCCTTAAAAATCAACAGAGCAGCGATTCTCCTACATGGAGGATCGCTGCTCTGCGTTTTTTGATCAAAATAGCTCAGTAATCCCCAACTCCAAATGAGGCTGAGATATAAATGTTCAAACGTATGGATGAGATCATGATCGAGATTCCAGAAGTTGAGAAGCCAGATCCCAATGCTTCTGCCGCTGTACAAGAACTGCTTGGGGAAAGTTTGGAGAAATGCTGTACACTTGGAGTGACAGTGACTTCGGTGCCATCGATCAAATTTGGAAGGGAACCCACCCAGAGGATAATCTTCCGCTTGAAGTCATTCAAGGTTCACCTAAAGGCTTCTCGATCCCCGTAGCTCCTGCAGTCGAAGAGGAGTTCGCTCCAGGCATCTCCCCCGATGACTTTAAAGAAATTGCCAAACGCCTCAAAATGGCTGGAAATATTACAGAATAATATTTAAAGTGAATCTGGTGAGGAATTTACGTAGATTATTCCTCACCATAGGTTCACTTTTTAATTGTACAAAGCCCGGTATTCATCCTCCAGCATAGACATCAAAATCAAGTTATGAAATTCTCCGTCTACATAAAGAGCATCCCGCTCTACACCATCGCGTTTGAAACCTAGCTTCTCATAGACATGAATGGCTCGTGGATTAAAAGGATATACACCCAGATGGATACGGTGCAGCTTCAAGGCTTCAAAGCCATATCGCAGCATTTGAGTCATAGCTTCAGTACCGTAACCCTTCCCTCTATGTTCATGACTACGAATCCCAATTCGAATGTTTGCGCTACGGTTATCCGGATCCATTTCGTTCAGCACCACTTCTCCAATAAGCTCATCCGTTTCCTTGACAATAATCATAAGATCCACACGATCCTCAGCTGGAATACTAATCTTTCGAATCCAGGCCGCAGTTTGCTCGCGAGAGAATTCTCCTAGCGACCCTGTTAGACGTCCCATCTCATCATCAAGTAAAAAGTTGTAATAGGCCTCCAGATCGGACACTTCTACTCCACGCAGATGAATATTTTCGCCTTCAATCTTTGGTATTGTAATTGCTGCAGTCATAACCAGCATTCCCCCTATACTAAAGAACTTTTATTTTTAAATACACTAATTTAATTTTTAGTCTCGCGGTATATCCACAGAATCACGATGCACTATGTCTGCTGCGATCAGGATCTTCTCCAGAGGTGCAGAGGGGTGCCCAATCCGACTTAGCAGCTTCTCCACTGCCGCCCGGCCCATAGCTTCTTTAGGGACATGCACAGTAGTAAGCGGCGGAACCCCTCTTGAGGCATCCTCAATATTATCAAAGCCGGTAACCGAGATATCCCCAGGAATATTAAGACCTTCTGCCTTCAGAATATCACTTGCCGAGAGTGCTGTTTTGTCATTGGCACAGACCAAGGCGGTTGGGAGTGTCTTAGCTTTTTTCCTTTTCATTACCCAATTTTTAAAATCCTCTTGGAACACTTCTTCCTCCACCCCTTCCAAAAAGAGATTCGCGTCATCTTCCAAGGGCAGTCTTATCCCACTCTCCTCCAGCGCACTCCTGAAGCCAATCCACCGATCCCGGAAGCTGCGTGAAAATCCAATGTTCCCGATAAAATGCATTTGAGTATGGCCTGTACCCATCAAATGATTAGTAAGCCGAGCCATGGAATCCACATTGTTCGCAAATACCGTATCACTTGGAATTAATGGATCTTCATGGTCAATCAACACCATCGGTAGACCGATGCGATGTACCTCAAGGAGTAAAGAAGTAGAGATTTCGCCCACACCTACCAAACCAAGAATCCCGCTTGGGTTCAAGATATTCACGAAATTATCCGCACGATTCTCAGAGATGATCACCATCCCTAATCCTTCTTGATCTAGTGCAAGGGCAATACCGTCCACAATCTTCCCCCAATACAAGGAATCCTGAGTTTGTGAGCGGATATTCGGCATTAATACAAGCACAGAT
Organism: Paenibacillus pseudetheri; assembly: GCF_924513355.1. Lineage (NCBI taxonomy): Bacteria > Bacillati > Bacillota > Bacilli > Caryophanales > Paenibacillaceae > Paenibacillus > Paenibacillus pseudetheri. The sequence goes on along the minus strand of NZ_CAKMAB010000055.1, from coordinate 29,495 downwards.
TGCTTATTACGATCACTGCCCCCTACCGGAGGAGTTCGCTTGACACCTTGGACAAAAGCATTTTTTTGCGTAAAATAGCCTAACTGCGAAGCCGCTTGAATCACTCGTTCTCTGGTCATCTCATTAACGCCAGATTTACCCGAAAGTGACTTAGAAACAACAAATTTGGATACACCGAGATGATCAGCTATTTTTTGCATGGTGACCTTTTTAGCCATATTAAACCCTCCAGATATTTGCTTAAAATTAATGTGCTTATATTTAAAGCTGCGGATCCGCCTGTGTTTCCGCTCGTGCTTCCTTCCATTTGGTATTCAGTTCATCAAAAGCTTTCTGCAAATCAGGTGCAGCAAGTAACTCCTGAATATAATCTCCCGACCAAAAGGATAGCTTGGCACGATTTGCGATATCAATAAATGCATCACTTTGAACAGTGGCATCAAGCAGCTTAGGCTTATAAGATAAAAACTCTTGATACTGTGGCATAAAAGGGTTCAGACTACCATCAGCAGGAAGGAATCCCCAATCATCTTTATAGGAAGTCTCCTTCACAAAAAAATTCAACCAGGCCATTGCAAGCTCTTTATTCTTGCTATATTTACTTACCCCCATGAACCAGTCTGAGTTGATTGGCGCGTAATGAGTGTCACTATTATCGTATGGAAACGGGAAGAATCCAATATCCTCTGGCGAAGCTCCAACATCAAGGACTTGTCTGATCGTCCAATTTCCAAGTAAATACATACCTGCTTTACCCTTGGCCAGTTTGGTCTTCGATATTTCCCAATTGTTCGAGAAGAGTTCATTCTCTACATAACCTTTAGCAATTAAGGTTCGAGCAATGGAAATGGATTTCCCCCACTCATTATCGAGCTGCCATGGACTATCCTCATTTACCATATTATTTAGATACCCAGGGTTACCTGCCATATAATTAACTAGAGTATCCCATTCACGCAGTGGCCATATCGCTCCATAGTTCATATAAAACGGGATAATACCTGCCTTTTTCAACTTAGCGCAGGCTTCGTAGAATTCATCCAATGTCAGTGGGACTGAAGTGATTCCTGCCTTTTCGAAAGCTCTTTTGTTATAGACGATCCCTACCGTGGTAGTTCCTGTTGATACCCCATATCGCTTGCCCTCATAACTTGAAAAAGAAGGGAACCGTTCACCAGCAGTTATTTCTTCATCCAGTGGCTCGAAAAAATAATCCAGTTCCTTCGCAGGAAGATTCACCGGAAGCAGCAGTACATCACCAGCATCCTTAGTGGACAGCCGTACCAGAATATCCGTTGCATAGTTGGACAGACCTTCAAATTCGACATTCGCCTCGGGGTATTTTAGCTTGAATTGATCTGCGTATCCTTGAAAGGTTCCATTCTCAATCAGATCTATTCGATTGGTCATCATGACTATGGTGCCGGATAAGTCAGACTTCACTTCGTTTCCAACTGGAGGTGCTGGCGATTCCGTCTGCTTGGTGTTGTTCTCACAGCCACTAATCGATAACAAAATGAGAAGCAGCAGTATGGTACGCGTAGTCCAGTGTAATCTCATCCCCATCAACGGACAGCCCCCTCTTATTTCAGTCAGTTAATCTAATCAATTCCGGTTCCAGCAACGGTAGCGACAAAATAACATCCGTCCCTTGTCCGAGCTCACTATATACCTCAATTCCATATGCCGCTCCATAATGAAGTCGCACACGCTGGTGTATATTTTTCATACCAATGCCCCCATTGATACTTTTCTTAGGAGGACTTTCTTTCTGCAGCCCTTCGTTCAATCTCTCTGAAGTGATCTTATCCATTCCACAGCCGTCGTCTTTAATATGAAACAACAACATTCGCTCAGTCATCTCGCAACGGATGCTTAGATGCATTTGCGGTTTGTTATCATCCAAGCCATGATAGGCAGCATTTTCTATAATCGGCTGGAAGACCAGCTTGATAATAGAGTAATTATCTAGCTCCTTCGGCACGTCGATCTCGAGTACGAAACGATTAGGGTAGCGACAGTTCAGCAGCTCAACATAATTGCGTACATATCCAAGCTCTTGCTGCATTGTCGTTTTACCGCTCAAATCACTTGTACTATACCGTAGCAGTTTACCTAAAATTGAGATCATGTCCGCAGCTTCAATATCATCATTGAGCTCAGCGGTCATTCGGATCGACTCCAGCGTATTATAGATAAAGTGAGGATTAATCTGACTTTGCAGAGCATGAAGCTCCGCTTCCTTCTTCTGTTCTTCAATTCGGTAGATATCCTGAATTAACTGCCTGATTCGAGCCAACATTCGATTAAACTGATGTCCGAGCAGACCAATCTCGTCACGCCGTCTAACCCTAAACATCACATCTAGATCGCCGCCCTGAACCTTTTTCATCAGGTGAATCATCTGCGATAGTGATTTAGTGAGTGCAAAGGAATGAATAATAGAAATAATTAACGCCAGCACAATGATACTTAGTGTAGCAGCGAGCGTTGCATTACGGGTCACCTTCACATCTCGCATCAGCACATCCACAGGGATGGAGATAATGGCCTTCCAATTGGTCTTGCTAGAGCTTGAGTATATACTCAGAAATTCTTTTCCGTTGACTGTATCATAGAAACTTCCGGATTTCCCATCGACCCTTTTGAATAGCTCTGAATCAGATACATCCGTGGCAAGAAGTTTTTTGTCGCTGTCGAACACGACCATCCCCTTCTCATCGACGATCAGAGATGTCCCATGTGTTACTTTATCCAGCTCTGTGACTCGATTCTCCAGATTACTAATATTCGCTTCAACCGCGATCAGCCCAATTGGATTTAATAAACCATCCACGATTTTGCGAACAACGGTAAAAGCATATCGAGTGCTCTGCAAATTACTCGTAAATGATTGGGTACCAAATAAGAGTGCCTCTCCGCTGGAATCCTTCGTCTGCTGACTCCAGAACTCATAGCTTTGATTAAGGTCCAGCCGTACTCCACCATCCTTGGCAGAATAATAACCATTCCCATGCGCATCAAAAATATAAACCGTGTTCGCGCCTCGCTTAATATTGTTAATAAATGAAATATTGCCCTCTATTCCCCGCTGAATGGACAGCAGCAGATCAAAATCCCCGGGCGACAATGAGGCCCTACCTCCTTTGCCCCCCATGATCTCTTTCTGCTCATAGTAGCGGTTTGAACGAATTAAATTTTGTTTAATATCGTTCACATAGGCCGGCATAGATGAAATACGCTTCATATCTTCGATATAATCATCTACTCCATCCATCATTTGATCGATTAACTTCTCAGAATAAGCAATAGTATTTCCCTGAATAGATTCTGAATAACTTTTATAAGTAAACACACTAATGAAGGTGAGCGGAAGGGTAATAATTATTAAAAAGACGAGGAGCAGCTTGCGTTCCATACTCATGTCCCCGATAACGGACCACCAGCCAAAGATGTGTTTACCTTTCATACGGTCCTTCTCCTTAAACCTTTTTACCTAACTTGTTATTATTATTTACCTAACAAAATTATTATACGGGGAAGTTCTTCTTTACACAATAACAAAACCGCTTCCTCATAACGAAGAAGCGGTTTTGTTATGTAAATCATAAAAAACTTAGATAGGGACCTTCTTATTTTATCGTGAACAATGACAGCTTGTCCTTTAACTGTCCTGAAGCACTTTCCAGTTTACCTGACAATGAAACGAGTTGATCACTTACATTTTGCTGTTCATTACTGAGTGAAGCCACTTCTTCGGAAGTCGCAGAAGATTGCTCAGCTACAGCACTTACATTACCCATTGCTTCTGACAACACAACCTGTGAATGATTCAAGCTACTGATTGCTGTTGTCACTGATTCCAGACTAGTAATGAACTCATCCATCTGTCCTTTTACGGATACAAAGATATCACTCGTGCTCTTCACTGAGCTTATTTGCTCTTTGAAGAGGGGAGCCACTTCAGATAATACAGCTTCCGTTTCGTTCATTTCCGTTATGATCTTGTCGGTGATTCCGGCTACAAGAGCAATAGATTGCTTCGATTGGTCGGCGAGCTGTCTTACCTCATCTGCTACCACCATAAAGCCCTTGCCAGCTTCGCCTGCACGTGCGGCTTCTATCGTCGCATTTAACGACAAAATATTCGTCTGCTGTGTGATACTCTTCATCACATCAAGCACCTTAATCACAGAGAATACCGTTTCTTTCAAATGATTTACACGTTCGACAAGTGCACTTGTCTTTTCCCCAGTACGGCTAGTCTGATCCAATAGATCCGTTAATTGTTTGGCACCTTGAGCACTAGCATCGCCAACCCCGCGTGCTGCCTCATCCATCTCACTGTTGGCACTTATCACGGTCTGCATTTGTGTAGCTATCACATCTGTAAGCTCATTACCACGTTCGGCCTCAAGTGCCAGACTGCCTGCTCCTCCAGCGATTTCTTCCGTAGCGGCTGCGATTTCCTTCGCCGAGATAGCCGTCTTACGCGAAGCTTCTCCAAGCTCGCCAGCGGTCTCCAGCACATCTCGAGCAGTTTCTCTCGTTTGCGATACAAGCTCAGTAATACGCTCCATCATCAAGTTAAAGGAGGCTGATAGTTGTCCAATCTCATCGCTAGACACATATTCTGTACGTACACTTAAATCTCCGCTTGCACCTTGAACCATAAGATTCTTCAATCGTGCCAGAGGCTGAGCGATCATACGAACCATCCAAATCCCGATCAATATTGCAAGCAGTGCTGCACCTGCAGCCGTAATGAACGTCGTCAACAGAATCGGACGAGCTTCCTTCACTAATTCGTCTGTAGGTACTACGCCTGACAGCTTCCAATCCGCCCGTATCATCGGATTAAAGACTGCCAGAATTTCTTCACCGTTTGGATCTTTAGCTTCTATGCTATTATTATTTTTCTTACTCTCTTTGATAAAAGAAAACTCAGATGGTTTTCCATCGTCTATCGGATTAGAAGAAGCTACAACTGTACCTTCAGGAGATACTAGTTGAATACGGGAGCCATCTCCCAGCTTCACACTTGCAAAAGATTCCTCCAGCAGTGTGTTTTTCAACACAAGCATAATTATGTATCCTTTTTCTGTTTCCAGATTTTTAAGGGATCTAACCATAGCAATATCGTTTTCTTCATTACCTTGAATAGAAGTGGAGAACCAAATATTCTTGGCGCCGCCTTTGTCACCACCCGAATAATATGAATCATATTCTTTGGTGTCGGCTACAATCTTCTTGTACCATTCTTGTTCACGTATTCCGTCAAGACTAATGCCAGCACTACCACTTGTAACGATTTCCTGCTCAGATGCCTCTGGAATCAAAGAGACACTGATAATATTAGAATCCGTTGTCGTCTGGCTGGACAATTTCTTACTTATTGCACTTGTTGCTTCAAATTTCTCGTAAGCAGTTTTTGCAGTAGCCATTGATCTAAGATCCGTTTGCATTTGTGTATCAAAATAAAGCTGTAATGCCAAGTTCTCATACTGTTTCAAGGTAATATCCAGCTTCTCAGCAGTCTGAATAATAGTCTGACGATAGGCTTCTGATACGTTATTCTTTATCGTTGTTTTGGCCTTCGAATAAGATATAAGTCCAAGTGACATAACTACGATTACAGTGGAACATAGGAATATTAGAAATAACTTCACACCGACGGATTGGATAGGATTAACTCTCTTGATTTGGCTTCCCCAACCCAACATCATTTTCTTAACATCTAACTTTGATGTCTTTCCTGTGCCTACTTCATTGCTTTGTACATTTACGGATTTTTTATTGTTCTTCTTCATCTCTCTAACCTTCTCTCTTTATGCTTTTCACTAATACTATCTTGATCAGGATCCCCATCATGATCATCTACCCGCTAATATTAGAGGACATATGAAAGCGCTAACCATATTATATATCGGTTTATTAGGCCTTTTTTCTTAGCTTTACTATACTTTTTTTATAACTTTTAACCTATGTATTCTGAGACAAAAAAAAACCCTTCGTTCTACCCTCCTTTTTGGATTTATTTGTTAGTTACTAATATATATATCTTATTGTTAGCTTTGTCAAAAGAAAAACAGAGATGCTCTTATAGAAAGAACATCCCTGTATCTTATTAAAATTTTCTCTTACGCATCATATCAAAGTATGCTACTGGCTGTTCTACCTTCATGCGAACACGTTGCAGAGGATGACGGGCTGCGTCAAGCGGGTTGCCTGCTTCATCCCACAATTCCGCTACAGTCTGCTTAAAGAATGTATCATTGGGTCCGAAGAATTCAACTTCCTGGCCTGGCTTGAAGTGATTGCGTTGCTGAATGAGCGCCATTCCACTCTCAGCATCGTATTCTAGTACAAGTCCGGCAAAATCATAAGGAGCCGCTTTTTCTTCGGGCTCATAGATATGATCTTCATGATCCGGAGTATCATAGAAGAACCCCGTGTTAAGCGGACGATTCGCCGCTTTATTCAGCTCATCCAGCCACTCTTGCTTCAACTCGTACCCTTCCGGATCAGCCATGTAAGCATCAATGGCTTTACGATAAGCGTTAACTACAGTAGCTACATAGTGAATCGACTTCATCCGCCCCTCGATCTTGAAGCTGTCAATGCCCACTTCAATGAGTTCAGGGATACTTTCCAGCATGCACAAATCCTTAGATCCCATCGAGAATGGATTATCTCCTTGCTGATGCAGTGGAATCTGAGTTACACCCGGAAGCAAAGGTGCCGGAGATTGCGCTTCAGCTTGATCTTCTTCAGACACCCAAGTGCCTTCAGGACGCGCATCCTCGAACAAATCATATTTCCAGCGGCAAGACTGGCAGCAGCCTCCGCGATTGGAGTCACGGTCTGTAAAGTGATTGGATAATACGCAGCGACCTGAGTACGAGGAGCACATCGCACCATGGATAAAGCTCTCAATTTCAATGTCAACATGCTTCTTAATCTCGGCGATCTCTTCCAGGCTTGTCTCACGTCCGAGAACTACACGCGGTAGCCCCTCTTCTTTCCAGAAGGATACGGCTTGCCAGTTCAGTGTAGATTGTTGAGTACTTAAATGCACCTCTAATCCAGGTACTAAACGGCGCGCTGTATCTACAATGATCGGGTCGGCTACGATAATGGCAGCAATGCCAACTTCATATAAGTTACGCAGATATTCTTCAATCCCTGCGACATCTTCATTGTGAGCATAGATGTTCGTTGCAACAAATACCTTAGCGCCGTATTTCTTGGCGAATTCAACACCTTCACGCATTTCCTCAAAGCTGAAATTGTCTGCTCCTGAACGCAAACCGTATTTCTGCCCTCCGATATAAACAGCATCCGCACCATAGTGTACTGCGAACTTTAATTTTTCCAAATTACCGGCCGGAGCTAGGAGCTCCGGTTTGTCCAGACGGTATCGTTTGCCCTTGTATTGCGGCTTTGTCATGGTTCCCATTCCTGTTCTCCCCTCCATCGTCCCACAAAGTGATGTCTACGTATGATATACTGCACCTAGTCTTTGCGGGGAACTAAAAAACTCTCATAAAATTAAACTTAATATACTTGCTCTTTATAGAAAAATCCGAAGCTTAGCTCCCGTTCTGGATCCTGCAGCATTCTGATAGCTTCCATCCAATCCTCTTGGAAAGAATAACCTTCTGGATCAGCTACATAGAGATCAATAGCTTTGCGATAAGTCTTAACAACCGCCACATTATACGCTGTTGATTTCAACAATCCTTCAATCTTTAAACTCTGTACGCCCGCAGCCATAAGAATATGAAGATCCTCCAAAATACAAATATCTTCCGAACTCATAATATGTGTACCGTTCTCGTCTTCATAGATCGGGAACTTTTGGTCATCTCGTTCTGCCTCGATCAAAAATAGACCACGTTCCTTGCCAAGACTGCCGCCCTCACTTGGACGTCCTTGATGTGACATATAGCTTTTCACAAGCTTACGCTTGGAATGGTATATATTGGTCATGCCATGAACCTGAACCTGTGCCTCAACCTCTAAAAGCGAAACCATTTCCGTCATTTCATCCATATTCAGCTCACGGGCAAGAACGACACGAGTAGCGCCTTTACGTCCCCAATAATTTGCAGTTGCGTAATTGGTAGACGTCATTTCTGCATTCCAATGCAGATTCATGCCCGGTGCTTCTTTCTTCACTGTGGTTAACACCGCAGGATCACCGAATTCAACACCGTCAACACCAAGCTCGCCTATAGCCTTCACATAGGCGGTTAGCTCTTCGAGAAGAAGGTTGGACATGAGCCCACCTAGTCCAGCATATACTTTGCAGCCACGGGCATGTGCCATTTCTACAACGGCAGCTGTATCCTCCAGAGAGAAATGTCCGGCAAGACGCATGCCGAAACGGTCATCTCCGATGAGCAATGCATCTGCTCCGGCATCCAGCAAAGCAGCAGCTTCCTCTAAGGATGCTGCTGTCACCAGTAATTCCGGTTTGTTAGTCATGTTGTACCTCCTACTTGTACAGTTATTTCAACCGCACCACTCTTCATTTTAATATTTTATTTCGATTCTTGCTTACTTTTTTCGATATTGGCTAAATGTTCCTTGTAGGTCTTAGCAAACAAATGGCCCTGTGTACCATCTTTCTTAGTCACATAGAAGTAGTATTCAGAAGCCTCAGGTTCGAGTGCCGCCTGAATGGAGGCCAGCCCTGGATTACTAATAGGTCCCGGAGGAAGTCCAACATTCTTATACGTATTATACGGACTGTCAACTTCCAAATCTTTAAACAACAGTCTTTCCTTCTGTTTATCGAGCAAATATTGAACCGTAGCATCAATCTCCAGCTTCTGCTCTTTCTTTAGGCGGTTATAAATAACGCCAGCAACTAGCGGTCGTTCACTATCTACCACGACTTCACGCTCGACTAACGAAGCCACAGTCAACAGCTCATGTAGTGTCATTCCACGAACTTCAAGCTTTTGCTTCCAATTTGGGATCGTATCCAGTTTCTTCTGGAACTGATCCAATAATGCTTCAACAACTTCCTGCGTCGTACTATCCTTAGCTAGTTCATACGTTTCAGGGAATAAATACCCTTCAAGTCGATGCCGAAGGTTCTTATCCTGCGGGATACCTAGAACATCAATTCCCTTCAAGCCCGCACCGGTATCCATTATTTCGAGAAAAATAGCAGCATCCTGATTCCAAGCCTCAGCAAGCTTCTTGGCAATCTGCTCAGCAGTATATCCTTCCGGAATCGTGAAAGTCACGGTCTCTTCCTTAACAACATCACCAGCATTTAACCTCTTGATGAGCTCGTCATAGGTGTCTCCTGGACTAGCAACATAAGTACCAGCTTTGAAGCTGGAACCTTCTTTGGTCCATTTCAAATATCCCTTAAAAAAAAGACTGTTCCGAATAATGCCGTTTTGTTCGAGCAGATCAGCAATTTCCGCGCTGCCCATGCCCTTCTCTATCGTAAATGTTACGGCAGATCCTGCAGGTTCTTCTGGCTGCATCCCGTTCCAAATGTACCAAGCGCCTCCGCCTCCTGCTGCTACCAGCAAAAGAATAATGATAAGCACAGTACGGATTGCGGATTTCAAGTCAGGTTCCTCACTTTCCGGCTATAAAGTATAAAAGTGTACTCCTTAAAATTTAATACATATTTCACGATCATGATTGTTGTTCTAATTATATTGATCGTATTCCAAGCAAAAAGAGCGCGGAATTCTCCGCCCTCTTCCGTACTCATCATAAATGGAACGTACATGTTTAAAATTTAATCTGCGTCATCTACTGGAAAAGTCATCTCATCATATAGCTCAGAGATGTCTTCCCACTCTTCATCGTCCACGATGTTCTCAAGTTCCGGTAGTCCGTTAGGAGAGACAACGATACGCAGGATTTCATATTCCACGTCTTTATCGGTACCTTTCAGCACCGCATAGCCAATACCACCGACTTCAAATTCGGCGATAATATCGTAAATGGAAGACTTGCCCTGCTCATCTTCCAGTTCTACTGTTTCTCCATAGGCTTCCTTAAGCCGCGAAGTCCATACCGCTTGATCAGCGGATACATCAGTCATTCTCAGATCCTCCGTCCAACTCGTCAACCAGTGTGTTGAAAGTCTCTTCGACAATCGCCCACTCCTCGTCATTATCGATCATGAACAATTGAAGGTCGTCGCCTTCTTCCACATAACGGAACGCATAAACCTCATCGGTTTCTTCGTCCTCGGAATCAAGCGGAACTACCATCATGTACTTAGCGTCCGAGCCATCAACCTCAAACTTCATAATGACCTCGAATTCCTCTTCATTACCTTCCTCATCGGGAATGTAGATAATTTCCGGTTCTTCCTCTTGGCCAATCTGTTCGTTTGTCATATCCTCGCACCCCTCACCTTTTACTGTTAGCATCCAAAAAATTTTGCAAAATCAGGGCTGCAGCCATTTTGTCCACAATCCCTTTGCGTTTCTTCCGGCTGACGTCCCCTTCAATCAGCACCCGCTCTGCGGATACCGTCGTCAGACGCTCATCCCAAAGGTGTACGGGAATTGCAAATTGCTCCCGTAGCTTGTCAGCGAACTCTATGCAGATTTCGCCCCGGGGTCCTACTGAGCCGTTCATATTCTTCGGTAGACCAACTACAATCTCTCCAATTTCGTGCTCTGTAACAAGTTCACGAATACGTTCGAACTCATTACCAGTACCGCGGCGCTCAATCGTTTCAAGAGCTTGTGCTGTCCATCCAAAAACATCGCTTGTGGCTACACCGATTCTACGGTCGCCGTAATCCAATCCTAACTTCTTCATCATCTGGGATTATCCACCTTGTGATTGACGAGGTAGAATCTAACCAGCTCTTCAATCAGCTCATCACGTTCTTTTCTCCGGACCAAACTTCTCGCATTGTTATGACGCGGAATGTAAGCTGGGTCTCCGGAAAGTAGATACCCTACGATCTGATTGATCGGATGATACTCTTTCTCCACCAGTGCATCGTATACAGCGAGCAATATTTCCTGGGGAGAAGCTTCCTTTTCGTCGCCCTTCACATTGAATTTGACCGTTTTGTCCATGGAGTCCATTTGTGACACCTTCCTTCTGCAAAATCACCCTAAAAGGGCGGCTTCGCAAAGTTGCTACTGTGCAGATCACTTGCTTCCTTTATCATAACATATTCATAGCCCAACGAGGAAATCCTGCGCGTGGAATAACGCTTTTTTTGGCATTTCCTCTACAAAAATAATGATATTTTTGGCTTTTAAGCTATTGTCAAGCACAACTATTCATGAAAATCTAACCACCTGTTAATAAAGAGTAGCGGTACTGATGTCAAACTCTCAGTACCGCTATGTTTTTTCGTAATACGTTTAAAATAACAAATAGTTTCGTAATTTTTATTTATGCTAGGGAAGCCACTAATTCTTCTGCTTTAGCCAGTGCCTCGCCAAGCTTGGAGGCATCTTTACCACCAGCTTGTGCCATATCTGGACGTCCGCCACCACCGCCGCCGCATACTGCTGCGACTTCTTTAACGATCTTACCAGCGTGGAAGCCCTTCTTCACCAGATCCTGTGGTACAGCTACAACAAAGTTTACCTTGTCATCCATCGCTGCACCCAGAACAAGTACAGCATCCGGGAGCTTGGATTTCAATTCATCTGCAGTAGAACGCAGAGCGTCCATATTTCCGGCTTGAACAGCAACAGCAAGAAGCTGTGTACCTGCACCAACCGTCTTCACGCTACTTGTTAGTTCAGCGGCAAATGTTGCGCTCAGCTTAGATTGCAAGGATTCATTCTCACGCGAAAGCTCACGCACTTGGTTATGCAATGCTTCAATCCGTTTTGGAACATCGTTTAGAGAAGACTTCAGTAGACCCGCAGATTGCTTGAGCAGATCCAGTTGGCTCTCAGTAAACTGATAAGCGTAACGTCCAGTCACTGCTTCGATACGGCGCACTCCTGAACCAATACCACTTTCGCTAAGCAGCTTGAAAATTCCAATTTGAGATGTGTTGGATACATGGCATCCACCACAAAGCTCAAGGCTGTAATCGCCGACTTGAACGACACGGACAATGTTGCCATATTTTTCACCAAATAGTGCCATGGCGCCCATAGCCTTAGCTTCATCAATCGGCTTGTTCTCAATGACTACATCAAGACCACGCCAGATTTGTGCATTCACGCGATGTTCGATGTCGCTTAGTTCTTCCGGTGTAATCGCTCCGAAATGAGAGAAGTCAAACCGTAAACGTGCGCCTTCTACTAAAGATCCTGCTTGGTTGACATGACCGCCAAGAACCTCTTTGAGCGCTTTATGCAGTAGATGGGTAGCTGTATGGTTCTTCACGATATCTTCACGCTGTGTACGATCCACTTCAGCGCGAACCGATTCGCCTACTTTCAATTCTCCAGCTTCCACAGTTACCAAATGTACGTGTTGACCATGTGGAGCCTTGAACAATCCTTTTACCTTAGCTGTAACGGAACCGCCAGTAAGCAGTCCTGTGTCACTCACTTGACCACCACTTTCAGCATAGAACGGTGTTGCCTCAAGAATTACTTGGCACTCTACGCCTTCGCCAGCAGTATCGACCAATTCATCACCCACAACAATAGCCATGATTTTCGACTCTGTTACCGAGTCATTATATCCAACAAATTCACTTTTAACCGTCAGATCCGCTAAAGCGCCACCTTGGATCTTCATGCTGCCACCGTCATGACGTGCAGCTCTTGCACGATCACGCTGTTCTTGCATAGCGACATCGAAGCCTTCACGGTCTACAGTTAATCCTTGCTCTGCTGCGAAATCTTCAGTCAGGTCAAATGGGAATCCGTAAGTGTCATATAGCTTAAATGCATCAGCTCCAGCAATCGTGCTGTGCCCATCTGCTTTTGCTTTAGCGCTGATCTCACCCAAGATAGCCAATCCATCAGACAATGTCTCATGAAAACGTTCTTCTTCTGTACGGATAATCTTTGCGATATATTCCCGATTCTCGACAACGGATGGATAATACACACCCATAATCTCACCAACGGTTTCCGTCAACTCATGCAGGAACGGACGATCCAGACCCAGTGTCTTTCCGTAACGAACAGCACGGCGTAGCAAACGGCGGATAATATAACCACGACCTTCATTAGAAGGAAGTACTCCATCCCCTACGGCAAAAGTAACGGTACGCACATGGTCAGCGATAACTTTAAGCGCGATATCCTGCTCAACATTATCTTTATATGTTACACCGGCAAGCTCAGCTGTTTTTTGAATAATCGGTTGGAACAAATCGGTATCGAAGTTGGAATCTACATCTTGAAGAATGGATGCAAAACGCTCCAGTCCAGCACCGGTATCAATGTTCTTGTTCGGAAGCGGCGTATAGCTGCCATCCTTGTTATGGTTGAATTGTGAGAACACAAGGTTCCATACTTCGAGCCAACGTTCGTTTTCTCCACCTGGATACATTTCTGGATCGCTCATGTCGCTGCCATAAGCTTCGCCGCGGTCATAAAAGATTTCCGAACAAGGACCACAAGGGCCTTCGCCGATATCCCAGAAGTTCTCATCCCCCAGCTTAATGATGCGTTCTGCTGGCAAGCCCACTTTTTCATTCCACAGCTTGAATGCCTCTTCATCCTCAGCATACACAGTTACGGAGATACGTTCTGGATCGAAGCCGATCCACTCCTTGCCAGTCAAGAATTCCCAAGCCCATGTGATAGCTTCTTCTTTGAAATAATCGCCGATAGAGAAGTTACCTAACATTTCGAAGAATGTATGGTGACGGCGTGTCTTCCCTACATTCTCGATATCATTGGTACGAATACATTTCTGCGAGTTCGTCAGGCGCGGATTCTCAGGAATCTCACGTCCATCGAAGTATGCTTTCAGAGGTGCCATACCTGCGTTGATCCACAACAGCGAAGGATCGTTATGCGGTACGAGAGATGCACTAGGTTCAATCTTGTGACCTTTACTTTCAAAAAACTTAAGCCATTTGGAACGAATTTCACTCGCTTTCATTGTTTACAGCTCCCGTCTCATCTTTTTAATTCGGCTCATGCGCCAGATTGTACAAATTTTCTAAAAAATAAAAACAAAAAAACGCCCCTGAATAATTCAGGGACGATTAATATCGCGGTACCACCCTGGTTATCGCCTTGACCCAATTTACGGGAAAGTTAAAGGGCGATCGCCTTGTCGCGGCTGATAACGGGTGCCCCCGGTGAGTTTGTGATCTCACACTCCGAAATTAGCTTTCCACCGGCCTGTCTTCAAGGTTCTCCCAGCCATTACGAAATGCTTTCGTAAAGGAACCTGTTCTCTGATCAAGCCATCCTCCGGCGTACTTCATTTTCATCAACGTTTTATCCGATTTGCATTTTAACATTTCAAGTATAGCCAGTGCCCTTGCATCTGTCAATCTGGGGAAATGTGAAGATAAAGTGAGGATGTATGATTTTTCTAATGGTGAACTAGAGCACTGAAGAATATAGTAAAAATCCCAGATGCTTTTTTGGTAAAATATGTATCATTAATAGTGCTCCAGAATACACGCTCTCAAGATAATTCTAAGGAGGATTACAAATCATGCAGCGCAATAAAGTAACTGAGGAGCTATCGATTGTTAAAGTTAAGCCTACATCAATACGCTTTATCGTCAGTCTCATTTTTATTCATATTCTCTTCACCCTAATGGTTAACCTTATCCTTTTTGCAAATGGAACTTTAAGCGTTATTGCCAAAAGCACAAACGGATGGATCAACGAAACGTTAGCTGCAAATCTGTTCGGTCTTGTGTTAGAAGTAGTTATTTTCTTATGTATAATAGCTAAATTATCACCTGGGGATTTTGGGTTGAGAAAAAATAAATTATTAGCAGGACTTTTCGGTATTTTACTATTTTGGCTCGCTATAAACATTGTTGATTTAGGTATGACATTACTGACTCACTCAAGTTTAACATTCAATAATGATATTTTTACGAATTCGAACGTCGTCTTGGGTGAATTTCTGGGTCAGATTTTCGGAAATGCTTTACTGGAAGAAGTTTTGTTTCGGGGCTTTCTGCTAGTTCAAATCTATCTCTTATTAAAAAAAGTCAAAAACAACACTTCACGCATCGGTTATGCAATGTTTATCTCACAATCTATCTTTGCCGCTATACATATCCCAAATCGGATCTATTCAGGATTAGTCGGAATGGATTTTGTTTATGATTTTATCGTACTAGTAATTCTAGGGGTCATATTCTCATTACTCTATGTCTTAACCAGGAATCTATTTTTCGTGATTGGCGTCCACTCCTTAATGAATGTTCAGATTATGTTTTGGAATAGTAGTTTTACTTATACAGCAACTTTAATCTGTGTGTTGTTACTGACTTGTCTTTTAATTTGTTTCAAAAGGAAGGAATTCCGAGCGCAGAAATCAGAGGGGGCAGTGCCAAGCTGAATAGCTGGAATCGGAGAATTTTCTAGAACCGCGACTGACCCAGTTGTAAACATAATCAGCTAAAGCAAGCAGTCGATAACCAAACAGGAGGGCAGCAATTCTCAAGTAAATATGAGAATCACTGCCCTGTGCTGTATTTTTACGTTTTTAATATAAAAGAGCTACGTTTCCGTCAGCTGGCGTAGGCAGTACGTATCCTTACCAACAATTCTAAATCAGCTTGTGTGCAAACCACTTTTCGCCCCTGAAGCGCCAAAGAAAAATGCCCCCGCGAACGGCCCACTCGCAGTTCATCGCCAGCCAGACACCCATGACACCGTAGCCCAGTACGATCCCAAGGATGTATCCAAAAATTACCCGAAACAGCCACATTGTCAACATTGAGGTAATTGAGGTGAAGCGGGAATCTCCTGCAGCCCGCAGCGCGGACGGCAAAATAAAGCTGACGGCCCACAGCGGAACTTGGGCAATGGAATTCACCAGCAGCACCACAAACAGATCATCAATGATCTCGGAAGGCGGGGAAAAGATCGATACCAGCGGGTGGAATAGCGGCATCAGAATCAAGGCGATCAACGCTAAAGAGCCGGACCCGATCCAGAGGAAGGACTTGATGAACTTTCTGGCTTCAGAGACATTCCCTCGCCCGATACATTGGCCGACCACCGTTACAATAGTTAGCGACAGCGCGCTGGCTGGAATTTGAAACACCAGAGCCAGTGAGCCGGCAATGGCATTGGTCGCAATGGCATAAGTGCCTAGGCTGACAATAAACACCTGAGTGAGCAATTTACCCCCGTTGAAGAACATCTGCTCCGCCGCGAACGGCACGCCGATGAACATGATTCTCCGCAGCATGGTCAGTGGGATTCGGAATAGGTCACGAAAACGTACCCGCAGAGCCGTATCCACCTTAAACAGATACACCAGGGCACAAACCATACCTGCATACCGCGCGATATTAATCGCAAGCGTCATCCCAAGCACACCCATGTGCAACAGGTAAATGAAGACCACGTTCAGGATAACATACAGCAGGTTCATAATGAGCGACAGCATCAAAGAAGCCCGTGTCTTGCCCACGCCTCGCAGAGCTCCGCATACCGCCTGAACCACCGCGATGCCCAGATATGAGATGCTGCTACCGATCAGGTAGATGCGGGCATTGTCCAGCACTTCGGGTGAGGCGGTTCCGAACAAAAGGTTCAATATAGGAGTATGGAAGCCCATCAGCAGCAGACCGATTCCCAAAGCGATCAGCGATACCGAGGCGACCGAAGCCGCCGTAGCCTGGGACACCATCCGGTCGTTTCCGCTCCCTTTATACTGCGCGACTACCACTGTCCCCCCGGTTGCAACCGCCACGAACACATTGATCAGAAAAATATTCAGCGAATCCACCATATTCACTGCACTGACCGCTGCCATCCCGGACGAGCTGATCATTGCGGTATTTACCAGATTAAGTCCAATAATGAAGGCCTGGTCAATCAGAATTGGAATAAATAAAGCTATAATTTGCCGATAATCCATCCCCTCCCCAGAAAGATATTTCTCCAGCAATCTTTTCTTCTGAAGACTAGTGCGAAGCTGCATAACATATCACATTCTTTTCTGTAAAATGGAAAAAACTCTTCATCCGAAGAGCTTTTCAACAAATTATACCCATTATACCGTGGGCACTTTACATTCAGTTTACTATAGATACACTTTTAAGTCTTTAATCAGAAGTCAAAAAACAGCAACTGTCCTTCACATATTTGGATCTTCATTAGAGGATAGATTGAGCCGTTAATTCAATCTCATTTCAATTTATCGATCTTCTTGACAGTAACTTGTGCAGGAAATGAATCATCACTTCCTTCATATAAGACTTCTATTTCTTCGCCTATCTTATACTTTCTAGGTTTTACTTTACTTATACAAATAGTGTGACTATACTCCCCAGACTCTATTAGCTTCTTGTAATCTTCATGTATATCTTCTTTTACAGCTGTGAGATCACGAGAATTCTTTTGTTATCAGCATCAATTGTATGGATCGTACCTATAAACTTCTCTCCTTCTGAACTACAAGCAGTAAGCAACAACAAACACACGATCCATAAACTTCAAGTACATTTCCACAAAAGATTCATTTTTAGATTCATAGACTCTCCCCTTCAAGGTTGGAACTTCGATTGACAAGGCTGTAAATGCGAATGTGTAGGATTATTTTTACTTGTGGCTCGAAAGCTTCTTATAAGCAAGAATTACTGCAGATTTGCTGGAATTTATGGCTTTAGCCCTCTTCGTATCAAAAATAATATATTTTGCTGATTTCTATCATGATCGATCTTTGCATTTACGCAAGAAAAACGCCTGACGTCTTCCTTGGAGGTAGAGTTACAAGCTGAGTACATCCGTAATTCCATAATCGTATCCATATACACCTTCGTAGTGAGGTTCCTAAAGACGGACCGTATTGCACTTATTCCCTATAATAACAAGCCCATTCCTGGGTGACTTGGGGCGGATAACGGCGCTGGCTCGCTTACGTTACCGTCGGCACATTGTATTTGGTTTTTCGCATACATTCGGCTCGCTTACGTTACCGTCAGCACATTGTATTTGGTTTTTCGCATACATTTGGCTCGCTTACGTTACCGTCGGCACATTGTATTCGGTTTTTCACATACATTCGGCTCGTTTACGTTACCGTCGGCACATTGTGTTCAGTTTTTCGCATACCTTTGTCCGTAAGCTTGACTAAAACATGCATTTCGAAGGATATAAAGTCCGCTCGGCCCGTTATACATCCCAAAGAGGCGTGTGCTTAATTAAAAACAGGGCTCCCCATGGCCACCAGTTGAATATAGACCATCCCATCAATTCGTTTCACATTTCTCCGCAATCTCGAAATTTTATAAATTCTATTCCATAAAAAAAACCGCGCTAGGCGCGGATTCTTAAAGAAGCTATTAAAGCTTATATTATTTTGCACTCTCCGCAATCGTCTTATAAGCCGCTAAATCTGTATACACTTCCACTTTAAGCGGATTGCGTTTATGTTTGGTAATTTTATAAAAGTGATAGACAAACACTGCAATATTAGCTGCTAAAGATAATGCACTTACAACCCAAAGTGCCGTTTCGCTGTGAGAAGATTGTACGGAGAACTTTGATTCGCCAACAAACGCTGGAAACGACATCGTAAACATCATCCAAAATGCCAAAGTTTGAGCGCGGTGCTGTAGCCATGCTCCTTTTTTGAAGAAGAATGCTGGAATTGTACAAGAGATCAGAAGAGCTGCGCCTGCATAGAAGGAATGGTCAGAAACTGCGTTATATACATAGGCAAAGTTCCAAATGTCATAAGCAATGATCCAGAACCACAGCTGGTCCGGCCACAACATATCCTTACTCTTGTCTTTACTAATAACAATACCCATCCAACCAGAAATCGTAATAATGTTCAGAATACCTGCGATCCCGTTCATAATGTTCCAAGGACCACCTACCATCATTACGCCATCTACCATGCCTTGCAAGCTGTACACTTGGAAATCACGGATAACTGCTTCAAGAATGTTAACTGCAAGGATAATAGCCGGGAACATTAATATATATTTATTTTTGTCCCAACCTTTAACATAACGGATAGCCATAAACCCTATACATCCTGCCAAGGCAGAATATACTTTTACCCAGTGAAACCATGTTCCAGTACTGGAGCCTTTGCCTGCCGTATTTGGCCAGACTGCTATGGTAAGAACAATAGGGACAACGATAAACAGAATGATTGAGAACCACTTGCTCTTTCGAGCTATTTCGTTGAAAATCATTAATCCTGCAAGTACCACTAACCACATTAGAGCAGAGTACCAAGGAATCGATTCGAATAAAAACATAATGTATTCCTCCTTCATATTTTGTATATAAGCGATGTCTTGAGTCCAATATATCCCATCCTCCTTCGTACGATCAAACCGCTAAAAACGTTGATTAATCAATGTTTTCATAGTCTCATTTCGAGTTGAGTTTACACATCAATAGTACTGAAAATTATCAAAGGACCTAACCGAAGTAAGGGAATCTATTAGAAACTATGTCTACAGAACTACAGACTGTAAACCTAACTCGAACGTAAAATATCCCCACCAAGTGGAGTTTAGCTTCGATGCTTACACAGATACTTTGCGGGGGCCAAAAATATACTTTATCAATGTAAAAAAACCTTGCCGACAAATTTCTTTGTGGACAAGGCTCCTCACAGCTCTATTTTAAAAAAATTTTTCAACTAAGTATTTCGAATATACGATACAGTTCTCCAGTGTAGGAAAATTCATGATTTCTCCAGCATAATAGATCTTATCTCTCCCCTGCATTTGGTCAAGCCTTTCATAGAAGCCTTCACGGATCGCATTAGAATCTACATGGGGGAACTGCTTCCAGCGCTTCATCATATACAGCCGGATATTCTCGCCGCCAAGCTCGCGAAGTTTAGTTTCTACCTTTTCCCTCATCTCGAGATCTGTCATCTCATCATTCTCCGCTACATAAACCGTAACTAGATCCGTTGTGCCCATATCTGCCCACCTGTAATACCATGCCATCATATGTCCCTTGCGTTCAGGATTCATATTGCACGGGATATACCCAGAAAGCTCCGGCAACCCCTTCACTCTGTAGGCATATACCCGAAACCGTTCATAGATTATGCACTCAAATAATGCTTTGTCTACCGAAGATAAGTGAATCATATCGCCCAGATGCTCTAAGGAAGCTGTATAAATAACCTTGTCAAAATAAAAGATATCCTGGTTTGTTTCCACCCGAATTTGACCATTATCCTCTTGCTCCATATGTAGCACTTCACAAGTCAGACGCAAATCCTCTACTTGGTCGGCCATTCTTCTAATGAGTTCAGTGACTCCCTTAGGCCAGGTTATCATGTGTGTGATCTCAATAAAGGATAATAGATTGTCGTAAGTTAGAAATTTCAACACATACGCAGCCGGCACATCATGGATACTCCCAAAACCAAAAGTATTAAAGTAATGCATATACACCTGCCCAATAACAGTTAGCTCATTCTCCGTACACCATTCTGAAAAAGGCTGACATAGATCAGCAGGTAAGTGGAGAAAACCCGGTTCTTGTAATGACTTATAACGGTTCAATATATCCGGCAACCGTTTGAATTCTTGTGCAAACACCTGAATCTGATCCATGGGAATCTGTGAAGTCTTCCGCCCGTTTGTATCAAAAAATCCCCGTTCCAAGAGCGGCCCCTTATCCATAAGATCAAACTCCCTCATGAGTTCAATTGTATGTTTATAAGTTGGCAAGCCGATTAGGGTTCCCATTTCATAGGTTTTCCCTTTATATTCAATCGAATGACACTTGCCACCTACTCGGTCTGACTTCTCAAGGAGAGTGATATGGTTATATCCTTTTTTCGCTAGCTGGTAAGCAGCTGCAACCCCAGAAATCCCTGCACCGATGATCCCTATCCTGTCTTCATGCTTCATATTAGTCATCATCCGTTATCTCCTTGTAAATAACCATAATGGCAAAGTCTCATGCTGACCCGTATACTCAAGTGCGACATCCGATGGTATTTTACCTTGATTAGGTCCGTCTGTGATTACCCTGCTGAAGTTATAGATCCTCAAATATTCATGCAAGCGCTTTTCTAAAGTCTCAAAGGAATCAATCGTATCATCCAACCAAGCCTGCTGGTAGAATTCTTTCGTCAACACCGCTACAAATTGCTGTAAGGGCTGAAATACTTCTGTCTGATCTGCAGTAATGGCTACTTGATTAATGTTGTTCTTATGTAAAAAATCGCTGTATTTATGTTTACCTCTATCCCAGTTCGTAGTAAATTCACGACTCTTGTTCGTAACCAGATTATCAATTTGGAATTCTAAGGTCTTCATCAATGGGATGACCTTCAAATCCATAAAATCGATAAAATGAATGGCGGACTTCCGATTATATAGCTTAACTAAGCCTAATCTGGAATAGGCATCGTAGACCACGTATTGATACACCTTTCCTACCCTTGGGAACACTCCCATATAGCTAATACTCTGTTGGCACATATACCCGGGATGAGCATTTTCCGGATTTTTCATCTTATAGTCCAGAGGTTTTGGTTTCTCTTTACACCCTCTGCTGTTAGCCACTTGCGCGCCGTCTCTCTTCTTTGATTTGACTTCTTTGGCGTAAGCCTCACGTTCTATTCTCTTACTAAGCCCATTTCGACGCAGCACATTATAAATACCTGACTCCCCTATGTTCACACCCTCATCCTGCAGTTCGTAAAAGATTCGCTTGGGTCCATCTTCAGGGAATTTGGCAACGTATTGTAAGATCAATCTTTCCGTTCGCTTATCCACTTTATTAGGCATTACCGGCTTTCGTTCCTTCTCTGCCAGTCCATCCATCCCCTGCTCTTGGTAAGCTTTACACCACTGATAATAGATCGTCCGGGATATGCCAAACTCCTTACAGGTTTCGCTCACATTGTTGCTGATAGTCCCTTGCATGAGGATATGATATTTGTTGTTTGCATTCATCTATTACACCCCCTATTCTCTTTATTTTATACATAGTTGGCGTTAAATACAGTACTATTCTACATTTTCATGAACAAGCATAAACGCCTTCAGCGTCCTTATAAGGAAGTTAAGCGTTTATGCGAGAAATATTAGACATAAAGGATAGGTGAAAAACTTATACTTTCTAATATTTTGAAAAAAGAGAGACAGCTCAAGGCTTCTCCCCATTCCGAACAAAATGTGTGATGTATTCCCCTCCAGAAATCTCCAAGCAGTTCAGATGTTGACCATATGCGCATCCACCATCCACACCAATCTTATCTCCCTGCGGACTAAACCAGATTTCTTCAGAATCATGTAGATCCATCGTCGAGGTATGACCGAAAATAACCGTTTTGTTAGTACTAACTACCGGATTCGTATAAAATGGTCCTCTGATCCAGATGAAATCGTACGGCAACTGCCGCTTCCAATCCTCTATTAATGGATTAATCCCTGCGTGGACAAAGATATGTTCTTCTGTCTCGCGATAAAGTGGCAATGAACTTAGAAAATCCAAATGATGCTTGTATTTCTGTCTAATCTCTTCTTTCAGCAATATATAATCGTTCCAGCCAAAATCCTGGATGCAGAAAAAAAGACGTTCCGGCAAAGGCACCGAAATATCTTTTAGTTATGTTCGTTATACGGAATCCATAACGAGCGGATCTTCATCGGATTGAGTAAAAAGCTGGCGGCTTCTGACTTCATGCACTGCTTCTTGAAAACGATCACACAAAAAAATCAACTGGTCGATCTCTTTCTTACCTACTTTTTCCGTAACTTCACTTAGAATACCTGAAAAAGTAGCCATCTGGGAATCATAAATCTGCTCCCCTTTATTCGTCAGACCAATATATACAACCCGCCGATCGGTATCCGACGTTGTTCGCACCACGTAACCCTTCTCCTCCAAACTGTTAACCATTTGTGTCGCAGTAGGTCTGCTAATTTGGAGCAAGTCGCTTAATCTAGAAATCATGACTCCCTGCTGCTCTTCGACTTCGTCTGAAAGCTTCTTTCGCTTCATTAAATTGTTTATGACATACATCATCATAAATTCTCTATACGAAATCACTTCCTTTGAGGACGGACGAGAGGTCAAACGTTTAATATTCTCAAAGGCTATAATTAGCTTTTGCTCTTGACTATTTTGAGTATCCATAGGGCACCTCCAATTTAACTCAATCTAATTAGATTACTTACCTATTTCCAAAAAATCAAGTCCAAATCACATTCTGTTTCCATAAAAATTAAATAATTAAACAGTTGTGCTAAATGATGAATTTGTGTATTATACATAAATGATAGTTTGGCTACCTAATTATTAAAACATGAAATCCCAAACTACAATATATATAAGTTAAAGGAGAGGAACAGCTCTGGAGCATCTTACGCAAAAGAAAAAAGTTACAATTATGATTGCTTTAATGGCGGCTATGTTTTTCGCAGCAATCAACCAGACCATTGTGGGTACTGCAATGCCCCGAATTATTGCGATGTTAGGAGGCATTGAACACTATACTTGGGTTATTACCATCTATATGCTCACCTCTACAATCGCTACCGTACTTGTCGGTAAATTATCCGATATCTATGGAAGAAAGCCATTCCTCTTAGCGGGGATCGTTATTTTTATTATAGGCGCTTTCCTGTCCGGATTGTCGACAAATATTTTCCAAATGATCACTTATCGCGGGATTCAAGGTCTTGGCGGCGGGATTCTAATGTCAGCTACCGTAACTGCTGTAGGTGATTTGTTCGCTCCTAGAGAGAGAGCCAAGTGGACTGGAATTATGATGGCCATATTTGGATTCTCTAGCGTAATTGGTCCTACCCTTGGCGGCTTCATGGTGGACCACATGGCTTGGAAATGGATCTTCTGGATCTTCTTGCCTTTCGGTATCGTGGCTTTCTTTATGATTTGGAAAATGTTCCCCAAAACTGCGCGCTCCACTTCAGAATCCATTGACTACTTAGGCTCCATTTTCCTTTCCCTTACCATTGTTGCACTCTTGCTCGGCTTTTCATGGGCGGGTTCAAAATATGAATGGGGTTCGCCAGAGATTCTTAGCTTGTTCGGGGCATCTATTCTCGGAGTTATTATTTTAATTCTGATTGAACGAAAAGCTAAAAGTCCAGTATTACCATTATCTTTATTTAAGAATTCCATCGTAACCATCTCCATGGTTGTCGGCTTCCTGATGAATGCCGGTATGATGGGCGCAATGATCTATCTGCCATTTTTTGTCCAAGGTGTAGAAGGTGTCTCCCCGACCAACTCGGGATTCATTAATATGCCAATGTCACTGGCAATGATTGTACTTAGTACGCTCGTGGGTAGATGGATTTCCAAATCAGGTAAATACAAGCGCTATGCACTGATGGGTATGCCATTTATGGTTGTAGCCATGATCATAATGGCCTTTATGAGCAACATAGCTATGGCAGTAGTCAGCATGATTGTCTTCGGGATTGGTTTAGGACTATCGATGCCAGTATTTACCTTAACCGTGCAAAATGCTGTAGCTCCTTCCATGCTAGGCGTTGCTACTGCTACAAATACTTTGTTCCGTAATTTAGGTGGAACCATCGGTATCGCTATTATGGGTACCATCATGAACACTTCATTAACGAATAAACTAGAGGCAGCGGTATCCTCTGGCAAGGGTCCGGATTTAACCAAACTTGACCCTGAATCCGCCAAGCAGCTTTCCGCATTTATGAACCCGCAAATGCTGCTAGATCAGCCTAAGCTGAAGGAACTGCATGCAACGCTGCCAGAACAGATCCAGCCGCTCTTCAATCAATTGATTGAGATGCTGCGGAACGCGCTAAGCGATTCCTTGACGGTTGTATTCTTAAGCGGCACAGCACTGTTAGTAGTCGCAGCACTGCTTGTCCTTTTCCTTAAAGAGATTCCATTACGAAGTGGTGAGAAAAAAATAGAGGTAACTGCAGAGGGAAAAAGCGAAAGCAAAAACCTTGAAAAGACTGTACCTACTGCACATTAATCACAAATAAATATACATTAGAGATGACCGTAAACAGCTTAGGCTGTGCGGCATCTCTTTTTTATGTGAAGGGAATTAGGATTCGGTTGGTTGATCGTTCAATTCTTCGAAATAATCGTAGACTTCGTTTAACATCTCCATTAAAGAATCTGTCTTATCTTTGCCCATATAATCAATCATACCTTTAAAGGTATTTCGGGATTTCGTCACGGCCATTTCGGCCAAATGCTCTCCTTTTTCCGTAAGCGTGATCTCACTGATTCGGCGATCCTGAGCATCGGCAGAACGTACTACATATCCCTGTGCAATCAGGCTGTTGACCATCTGTGTAACCGTAGGAGAAGTGACTTTAAGAAACTTGCTGATATCTGATACTGTCTGGCCCTTCTTCCCTTCCCGTTCCTTGCCGAGCTTTAAAGAAACCAACATCCGAACCTCACTTGGCTTCAATCCCCAGACCGTAGTTTTACGCCAATTCATCCTGGCAAATTGCTGGAAAGCTTCCATTAGTCCATCCACATTCTGATATTTATCTTCGTTCATCAGTACACCCCATAAGATCCATTTAACACTAAGTATAGCCTAATCGGGCATAAAAAAGAATTGATAGATGTCAGGTCTCCATTTTCAAATCATTACTTGCGAGATGTATAATGAGATCAGAAGAAAGGGCCTCGTCGTCCTTTACTGACGATAACTGATACATTGTTATATTTAAAATACAGGCAATTCATGCCTATTCGAAAGAGGTTATCTATCATGTCCTTTTCTTATTCTACATATGACGCTCTAGGACTTGCTTCGCTTGTCAAAGCACGTGAAGTCTCCCCTCGTGAGCTTGTCGAAGCCGCCTTCGCTCGGCTCGATGAAGTCAATCCAGTCCTTAATGCGGTCGTACGTACTCGTAGAGAAGCTGCTCTTAAGGAAGCTGACGATATGCCTGTTCATGATAGCACTCGCCCGTTTGCTGGCATTCCTTTTCTGTTCAAGGATATCTCCCAAGCTATCGCTGGAGAACCTCTTACTTCGGGTGCCTTGCTAATGAAAGATAATATTGCTAGACGCGACTCGAACTACGTAGCACGAATCAGAAACAGCGGTTTTATTCCACTTGGACATACGAATACGCCAGAATTCGGCCTCAAAAACATTACCGAGAACGTCCTTCATGGCCCGGCACGTAATCCGTGGAATCCCGAATATTCCCCTGGTGGTTCGAGTGGTGGCGCAGCTGCGGCGGTAGCTTCTGGTATTGTTCCGGCAGCGGGAGCTAGTGATGGTGGCGGCTCGATCCGTATCCCCGCCTCGTTCACCGGCTTGTTCGGCCTGAAGCCCACTCGTGGACGTACTCCAGTAGGACCAGGTGTCGGTCGTCAATGGCAAGGCGCTTCTATTGACTTTGCATTGACAAGGTCCGTACGCGATAGTGCTGCGATGCTGGATCTACTACAGGTTGTGCAGCCAGAGGCTGCTTTTCAAACACCTCTATATCCGGGCGTCTACTTAGACGATCTATTCAAGCCAACACAGCGAAAACTACGCATAGCGTTCACAACAGCTTCTCCAGTAGGCACTCCTGTAACGAATGAAGCAGTCATTGCTGTGCTCAAGACTGTAAAATGGCTCGAGGCTGAGGGGTATGAAGTTGAAGAAAAGCTGAGTCCCGTAAATGGTGTAAGGCTGATGGAGAATTACTATACGATGAATACTGGCGAAGTGGCAGCGATGTTCGTATCGCTGGAAAAAATGATGGGACGTTCCATTACTTCCAGTGAAGTCGATATCGTTACTTGGGTCCTTGGGGAAGCCGGAAGAAAGGTCTCTGCGGCAGAATTTGTGCATAGTCTGGATGAATGGGATATTGCAGCCGCTCAAATGGCAGGTCTGCTTAACCGCTACGATCTGTATATCACACCAACAAATGCGGATTCAGCCCCTAAGATTGGTGAGTTAACGCATAGCTCTGCTGAAATCGAAAAACTGCTGCATGTAAATGAGTTGCCGAAAGAGGAACAAGAGCGAATGATTTACGCTATGTTTAAACCAAGCCTAACCTACACACCGTTCACCCAGCTCGCCAATTTGACGGGTCAGCCAGCTATGAGCGTTCCCGTCCACATGTCGCGAGAGGGACTACCGTTGGGGGTACAGGTAATGGCTGCTAAAGGCAGGGAAGATTTACTGCTTCAGCTTGCAGCCCATCTTGAACAATCCGAGCTGTGGGTAGGGATGGCAGGGAATCCGCTCTTTCCATGATGAAATTCATGAAGTGGTGGCTAAGTCAATTGAGGATCCAAGATCGATAAAGATTTGAATCAAATCAAAATGAGATGGCCAAACAATGACTATGATTGGATCAAAATAGATAATAGTATTAGCGCTAATGTATAGCAGATATATATTAATAAATTAATGATTCTGGTACCTATGAAAGATAATAGTAAAACAATGTATATTTTAATAGATGAATGCTTATATTATTATATGAATAGGGATAAAATTGCTAGAAAGAAGCCCGTTCTTTATTAGTGCAGGCTTCTTTCTGCTTCAAGATGCAAATACTATTTACTACATTGTAGATGGGAAGTTTTATAATAACGGCATTATTCAATCAATTACTGGTGATATACAGATTGGAATCGGTGGTGCAACAACTCTTGGAATTTCTGCTACTGGTAATACTAATTTGTATATGATCGTTTTCCAGTCCGATCCTTTTACTTGGTACTAAATAAAAAAATCAAAACCATGAAGGATCAGACTTAAGCGATCCTTCATGGTTTTTTATTAGAGTGCATATATTAAAAAGAAAAGCTGAGTGCGGATTTGTTATTATTCCCTTTTATAAAAAAATGGTATTATATTCATACGAAATACCCATTAGGTGGTGTAGAGTTGGATGGATAAAAACAACAATAAATTGCTCTTATCAAGTATCGTCATCGGATTATTGATTATGTTCTCACCAATAATCCTTACAGGGTATACCTATTCGACTGACAGTATTTTGGGTCCCCTTTTATATTTTGAATTTACTATCAGATCATTAGCCTTAATTATTGGATTGCTTGTAATTTATGATGGAGTTAAGAATTTTCTCAAAAAATAATACAACGATTTTAATTCTTCTTTATAATGGTGAACCACGACATTTTTTTGACCCAAGGAGACCTCTTCGAATACAAGGGGTCTCCTTTGTATTTGAGAAGACGACAAGATGCAATATACTATCCGAGTATGATTTCTGGAGAATATAAATCTCACGATAATAGTTTTTACCGGAATTATTTTCTGTTATTTTTAATTTCTACTGTTAACAGGTTAGCAGTCTTCTAGTGATTATTTTATTCCTTAAATCACCTATCTATCTACCTTATAATCCTTTTAATTAAAAAACACTCTTTAAGCTAAGTAGTTCAGTGCTGGCGCTATTTCTTCTAATTACACCGATAGCTAACGCACAAGATGACATCATCACTAAAGAAGATTCAATTACTCAAAGAACTGTAATTGATTCCGAGCTAACTATTGAAAAAAGAAGTGATGGTCGTGTTGTACCTATCGTGAATGCAGATGATTTAGATGATAATCAGCTCAATAGTGTTCTAAGAGCAATGAATTATAGCGATAATTTGATAGAAAGAATGCCTGAGCAGCAAAAAAAGTTTTACGCTTCTAATGGCGGAGTTAATATTCCAGTTGAAACTACTTTAAAAAGATATTTCGTGACTTCCGACGGAGAAAGAATTTTAGTTACTGAAGAAAATAAGTTTGAAATTGAGACACTTAGACAAAAAGAAGCTCAAAAGCTTAAAAGTGAAAAAGGTATTGACTTTAGAAATCACTCCTTTAGTGTCGTCGAGTGTAGTTGACGGCTCCTTTTCTGGATGGGCCTCACTAAATTACTATGGTAAATCACCTAATGCTACAGAATTCGAATTTGGATATGGTGATAGGGGTTCAGATTACAAATCAAGGAAGTCTTTATGGACGTGTTGCTGCAATTAACTTGGTAAACTCTCTTACAGATAGTTCTGGCGGTTGGTTAGAAGACAGGGTTAGAATTCCTATAACTTATAAAGGACAATCCGGCAGATGGGTAGCACGCTATACTCATCCATGGTCCCCTGTTATACCGAGTCTTACAATTGGACCAGTGTCTTTAAGCTTCGGTACTTTTATAGGCGATGAATGGGAATGGGAAAACAATTTTACTATTCAAGCTCAATAAAGTAGAACTACTGTCATAGAGTTTATACGCTCCTCATATTGTAGACAGGATAAAGGGTTATTCCTGCTACAATATGAGGAATTTTTAATTACTTTCTTAAGGAGTAATTATAAAATCAATAATATATTGTAACTGATTAGATACATTCAATGTTTAAAAATCTCATTTTCAATAAATAGATAGATAAGGAAGATAC
>NZ_CAKMAB010000054.1:0-35616 GCF_924513355.1 Paenibacillus pseudetheri | reverse complement strand
AACTCCGAGCGATATCAATGGGCATTAAAAAAGATGACTCCCGATGAATTCAGGAGTCACCTATTAACCGCTTCTTAAAGGTCTTCTTTTTTAAACTTTCCACAAATACGGTCACAGTTCAGATAATGCCAAAGAAACGTTCCTCATTCATTTGATGATCAATTAATATTAGTGCATTCTACTCCGTTTATCTTCCTGTAGATGGTCCCAGTGCCGCCGAATAAAGATACCGATTAGAATAGAGATAAACACGGCATACCAAGTAATATAACCATTCCAATCTTCCCTAGAGACGACTAAGCTTGAGCCGATCGCACCGAATAGCCAAATGTAAGATAGATTCCCAAGCACGGTTCCCCAAATAAAAGATGATGCTTTTATCGGTGAAACAGCAGACATAAAATTGATCACATTGTTCGGAATAATAGGAATCGTACGTAGAAGTACCAACGTCCAGATTCCATATCGATCCAAGTAACGCTGCCATTTGTCATACCTTTTCAGCTTGGACCTCCATTTTCGATCAAACCAATTGTAAAGGTATCGCCGAATGAGGAAGTACATCAGTATTCCACCCAGATTACAAGCCAGCCAACTGATTATCATCCCCCCAATAACGTTAAATACAGACATATGGAGGACAATCAAAATTACGAACGGAAAAAATCCTATTATACTCTGCAATAGCGCCAATGGAATCGTCACAAATAAAATAGAGGGTCCACTAAGGCCAAGCGTTTGCAGCAGCCAATCTATCCAGGTGTTTATGGTCTCTGTCATGAAGCAGTCTCCTCTCTTGACTCCTTGCAGCAGCTGCCTCCTGATTTACTTCGCTAAAGCATAAGTGTGAGCATTAAAATATAAGCAAAGTATAGATATTCCTTTTAATACTTTGCTTATATTCCCAAGAAAAACACCCCTTTCGGGGTGTTTTATTGAATGATTTTGCTTATGAAGTGCATTTGTAAAGAACAGTGGTTAGCGTACAAGTTACACTTTTGTAATCCATTGATTCTTCACATCATACCACAGAATTCTATCTACTTACAATTCTACACCTTGAATCCACGCATTCACTTTATCTGGGTTATTCTCTACCCAAGTTTTAGCAGCTTCTTCTGGTGACTTCCCACCTTGAACCTCAACCATTACTTTGGCCATATCTTCTGCTGTCCACTCGAATTGATCCAAGAACTTATAGACATTCGGCATGTCTTCTTTCAGACCTTGACGAACCATCGTATGGATCTGCTCATCCGTACCATATACACCTTTTGGATCCTCCAGATATTTCAGGTCCATATTGGCGAACATCCAGTGTGGTGTCCAACCCGTTACAACGATAGGCTCGTTGTTGTCATAGGCTTTTTGCAGCTCCTGAGCCATCGCTGCCGATGAACTTTCTAGAAGTGTGTAATCACTAAGACCATATTCCGTAATAGCCTTTTCAGTCGTCGTCATAATACCAGCACCAGGCTCAATTCCGATAATTCGATTGCTCAGTTTACTTGCCAGTTCACTGTTCTTCAAGTCTTCAATAGAATTAATATCCATGTAAGCTGGAACCGCTAAACCAACTTTAGTTCCGTTCAAATTAGCACCTAAATCTTCGATTTTCGAACCATACTTCTCTAAATAAGCCGCATGCGTACTTGGTAGCCAAGCTGCGACCATAGCATCCGCACTACCATCAGCAACCCCTGCCCACATTGGGCCTGCGTCTACCTGCAGCATTTCAACAGTAGCTCCAAGCTTAGTTTCAAGTACTTCTTTAACAACATAAGTACTCGCAATTTCGGAATCCCATGCCACATAAGCCAATTTCACTTTTTCGTTACTTGTGGATGAACATCCGGCAATAACAGTAATCATCATAATCACTAATAGGAATATACCTATATTTCTTTTCTTCATATCTATTTTAAACCCCTATCTCTGTTTTGGTTTTAGTGCGTTCTGCGTTAAACGGTCGAGTAGAATAGCTATAATAACGATAGCAATCCCCGCCTCGAACCCATCTCCTGTCTTAGCCTGCGATACCGCACGGTATACATAGGCACCTACACCTTGCGCACCAATCATAGATGAGATGACAACCATCGAGAGTGATAACATAATCGTCTGATTGACGCCTGCCATAATCGTTGGCAGTGCGATCGGCAGCTGCAATTTAACCAGCTTCTGAGTTGGTGTTGAACCGAAAGCATCGGCTGCTTCTACCAGTTCCTCTGAAACTTGACGAATACCGAGATTGGTCAAACGAATTGTCGGTGGAATCGCAAAGATGATCGATGCAATTACACCTGGAACTACGCCAAGTGAGAAAAAAGATACCGCTGGCAATAAATACACAAATGCCGGCATCGTCTGCATAAAATCCAAAATAGGCGTGACTGTATTTCTAACCGCATTTCTCTGCGCACACAAAATACCAATCGGTACTCCGATTACTACAGCCAATATCGAAGCGGTTAGAACAAGGGCTAAAGATTGCATCGAAGGTCCCCATAATCCGAGATTATCGATTAAGAGCAGTCCGATTACTGCAAATAATGCCATTCGCCATTTCCCAATCCAATAAGACAAAGCTGCAATAAGTACGATAAGCACTAATGCAGGCAGGAAGGTCAGCGCACCTTCAATTGCAGAAACCATTCCACCGATTATCGTAGCGATAAAGTCAAACAAGGGGCCACAATACGTGGTTAGCCAGTTTTCCAACCACTCGAGGGCCTTTCCTAAAGGCAGTTTTGGAATGTCCATTAAGATCCTTCTCCTTCCGGTACCGCGTTACCCGCGAGTGCGGAAAGAACGGCTCCCTTAATCACAATGCCCTTTAATTTATCCGCTTCATCTACGACGGCTACAGGCAAATGTGTCTCAGATATTAGTTCAAAGAAATCATTAAGAAGCGTTTCTGGATGTACACGGGGAATCTCCCGCCGTGTAACCTCTAGGATAGATTTATTATCTTTTAGCGCCTGTGCTGCATCTTCAGCTGTAATCACACCAAGCAGCTTCATTTCTTTGTCCACTACATACAGGCTGAATATACCGCTATCACGCATTAATTGAAGTGCTACACGAGGTCCACGCTCAGGTCTAACCGTTTCCGGTTGCCGCATCACATGAGCTGCCGTCAGCACCTTGGACAAGTCCACATCCTCCACGAACCGCTCTACATATTTATTGGCAGGTTGAATGAGAATCTCCTCCGGTGTACCAATCTGTACGATAACACCGTCTTTCATCAGTGCAATCCGATCACCAATCCGCAGGGCTTCGTCTAGATCATGAGTGATGAACACAATCGTCTTCTTCACTCTGGACTGCAATTCCAGCAGCTCCTGCTGCATGTCTTTACGAATCAGCGGATCCAGTGCACTAAAGGCTTCGTCCATGAGCAGGATATCAGGGTCATTAGCAAGTCCTCTTGCTAGTCCTACACGCTGCTGCATCCCTCCGCTGAGTTGATCCGGGCGATGATTCTCCCAGCCCTTTAAACCAACTAGATGCAATGCCTCCATGGCCCGTTCAGTTCTCTTCTTTTTATCTACGCCCTGAACCTCAAGTCCGTATTCCGCATTCTCCAATACCGTCCGGTGTGGAAACAATGCGAACTTCTGAAACACCATGCCGATGTTCTTGCGCCGAAATTGCCGAAGCTCCTCCGGGTTCATTTTAACGACGTCTTTTCCTTTAAAAAGGACTTGTCCCCCTGTAGGTTCAATCAAACGGTTCAACAAACGAACCAATGTTGACTTACCGCTGCCGGACAATCCCATAATGACGAATATTTCTCCTTCTTCAATGCTGAATTCGGCTTTGTTGACTCCGACCGTCAACTTTAATTCCTGGGCGATCTTTTCCTTCGACCACCCTTGCTCTAATAATGGAATCGCCTTTCCCGCATCATGACCGAATACTTTGGTTAGCTTTTTCACCTCTATAATAGCCATGCCGTCCTCCTTCTCCCGAAGATATATTCGGGTTTAGTTCACTTATAGTAGTGTACCGGACTATTGAAAATTCATGCAAATACCATATACGGATAAAATTTAGTGTACAGTTTAAACTTTACGTACTTTATGTATAGAATACTCTGTTTTACACCGAATTCCTTTCTTCATGATTTCTTTACTTATGGAGGGGGATTTGATTACAATACATTGTATAAGGTTGCAGCAGTCTATCGACCTATTCCTCAGGAGGGACATCATGAACGATTTAGAAGGGTTAACACCCGAACAAATAGAGAAGATTAGTAAGGCCCGTGAACGCGTGATAGACTCTATCGGTAAAAATATGGACCTATACGGCATCACTTTATCCATTGGGCATTTATACGGTTATATGTACTTCAATCAAGGTCCAGTGACATTGGACGAACTTAGCAAAACAATGGGAATGAGCAAAACGTCCATGAGTACGGGAGTCCGTACCCTCCTAGATCTGAAAATGATCGATAAAGTTTGGGGGAGAGGGACCCGCAAAGACCTGTTTACCACTGTGCCTGATTGGCATCAGAACTTCAGTGATTACTTCTCTATTAAATGGAGAAAAGCCGTCGAAGGAAATATGATCTCACTAGGGAAATCACTTGCAGAAATTAACGATATGAAAAAAGAGTATAGTGACGATAGTAAACTTATGCAGCTCTTAAATACAGATGAAGAGAAGATTACCGAATCCATTAATTACTACCGCTGGTTGCTAAAATTAATAGAATCCTTTGAGAATGGTAAGATCTTCGAATTTATCCCTAAAGAAGAATCTTAATTCCAAGCCAAAAAAACGACAGTGCTCCTGTAAAAAGGAAAACACTGCCGTTTTTTTCGTTTAACCTTCGATTAAGCTTACATCATCCAAATAAATCGTGCTGCCCGCACTAATTTCACTATTCGTCTCCGTACTGTTCCCATCAATAAGCCCTAGTAAAAATACCAGATGAGCCCCTGCGTCTGTCGCACCGTTCATGGTAAATGTGTAGCTGAATTCCTTCATATTCTGGGTCAGAGCTACAAGCTCAGCTTCCATATATTTGGTGTAGTCCCCGCCTTTATGCTCCACAGCTACCTGAATATTACGGTTTACCGTAGAACGGGCCTTAAACTTCAAGATGTACGTCTTTCCCTGAACAAGCTTCAGGTTTTGGTAATCCACTTGTGCGCTGTAGGCAGCTTGCCCTGTGCCCGTCAGGTCTATCGCAAATTCCCCATCTTTTACAGCAGCAGATCCAGTTCCATCAAAATAATGGCTCCACCCTTTGGAATCCACATCAAAGCTTCCATTATCCAGCGTGCCGCTTGGTGGTGTCACTGGCGGACCCCCTTGTACCTCCCGGACCACAATATCGTCAAAAGAAATTGTATGTGGCGTACTGTTAGCCGTAGGATCAGCGCCCAGCGTTTTTCCGAGCAGATAATTCAGCTGCAACGGATTGCTGTTCGATACCGTAAATTGTGCGCCATAAGTTGCCCAATCGGCAGTAACATCAAACTTAGCTTGAGCGGAAGCTGCTGAAGTTTTGGAGTATTCTAGGATGATCTGCCGCGGAACCGTTGATTTCGCCTTAAAGCTCACCTCATACGTTTTTCCGCCTTCCAGTGGGATACCCTCTTGGTAAAATTGTGTATGCCATGCCTCCCATCCTGCCGACGTAATCAAGATTTCTGCCACGCCATCCTTCACATCAAACGCAGAAATACCACCTTCTCCAGACCAGGTAGACCAGCCCGCCTTCCCACTGCCGAACGAGCCATTTATGACTAGATTATTATCGTTAGCAAGTATCGTCTGAAGCACAGATCCGTTTGCGTAATGGTCAGCTTCTACTGTGATTGTATAGCTGCCCTCGGATGGAAATACTGCTGCAACGATTGTGATTTTTCCAGGTTCAATGGTGTATTGTTCGGTTTCAAGAGTTATACCATTAACCTTCACTGCAACAATTTTCTTTCTCCAATCCTCATGGTCTATAAAGGTTAGCTCAATCGGCTGCGAAACTCTGTTATTTGTACTGTCGCTTATCAGTTCCTGAGGTTTGGCTGGTGAATTTTTAATTTCAAACTTCACATTATCGATGATAATATCATGGCTTTGGGCAATACTAACACCCTCTACTTTACCAAGCAGGAATTTTAGAGATAGTGTGTCCTTGCTGCCTTGACGGAATTCATATTTGTAATGATTAGTTGTTGGTGTAATCTCTACAATTTTTGTGAACGAAGCCTGATAAGACGCATTTTCAACATTCACACCGATTTTTCGGGCTATGGTTGAACTGGCATCAAACTCTAGCACATAATCTATTCCGCTTGCAGCTTTCAAGTTATTTTGAAACAACATCACGGAATAGGGCTGACTCCCCGTATTCGTAATGTTAAACTTTGCTGTACCCTCTTTAGCGGTGGCACTGCTCTGTCCGCCTTGCTCCGTCAGTAGACGGTCCCAGGCATAAAATTCAGCGTTGAATTCACCATTCACCAGCGGGTAGTAGACAAGTGATGGATCATAATAAAAGCTCGTGCGCAGCAACTTGAAGTTATCCAAGATGACTGTATCCGCAGCACCATTCAGAAGCAATACGAATTGTCCCTCATGATCTGTTGTACCTGCAAGGCTGGTGAAACTGGCTTTTATTTCTTGTTCACCTTGGGCTAAGTTAACCGTTTGCTGAACATGTACGCTACCGTCTTTTCCAAGCAGCTGAACTGTGGCTGTACGTGGAGAGGATACTATAGCATTAAAGGTAAGTTCATAATCTTGGCCCTGTATGAGCTGAATTCCCTTCTGAAGCAATCGAACTTCGCCACTTTCGCTGCCGCCAATCTTCACATTCAGCTTGCCTTTGTCATCTACTTTAGCGGCGGCCGTTGCACCATTGACTGTTTCTACGTGCCAATAACTCATCCGATTCGGCTCACCAAGATCGAAAGTGCCATTGTACAGATGATTGCCGCTGCCAAGCGGTGTTTTCGGTCCATCATGATCGAACGGAATACTTTCTATCTCTTCGAGACGGACATTTCCGAACCAAACTGGTGAAGAATTAGTACCCATGTTGAACTCTATCCGTGCTGCAATATCAGAGTTCTCTTTCATTTGAAACATCGTTTCGTAATGGGTCATCTGGGAAGTCAGCTCTGCCTTAAGAGCTGGGGAATAAGCTGCAAAGCCACGTGATTCTCCCCCCGTTAGTTTAACGCTAATATTACGAGATACGTCTGTTTTCGCATCGAAACTGAGCTTATAGAATCTGCCTTTAGCAACGGATACGATCGCTTGAGGTTGAACGGAATATGCATTGCCTCCAGCATTACTGATATTTACCTTTACGAAGTTTTGCCCCCCGATCGGTACAGTGGAGACTGTAGCATCAGTTCCTGGTTCTTTAAACAAAACCCAGTGTGAAGTATTCGGTATGCCCATTCCATCATCTCCCGGAACCTGCTCCGTGAAGTTGTTGTTATAGACAAGGTTCCCGTCAGGAAGTGCTAGCTTTGAGCCTTCCAAGTAAGGTTCCTTATCCAGCGTTACTGGCACCGGCTCACGATACTCACGGCCTGTCAGTTCATAAACTCTGACATAATCAACCTGCATCGATTTCGGAAATACGGTCTCTGGTGTTGGATCACCATCGAAGTTGCCACCAACAGCCAGATTTAACAGCAGGTGGAACTCCTGATTAAATGGTGCTGGATAAGCATTATTCGCAGGCTGCCCGTTGCTAATGCTGTACCAGTCATTTTTAGTCAAGAACAGATTACCGTCTACATACCAGCGAATTTCACCTGGCTCCCATTCAATGGAATACGTATGGTACTGTTCAATCGAATTGCCTTTCGGAAATACATACTCTTTGCCGGAATATACATTGTTTGGCCATTCGCCACCGTAGTGAATGGTACCTGCTACCGTATTAGGACGGCTGCCCCAGCCTTCCATAATATCAATCTCGCCAGAGGAAGCCCAATTCCCGTACTCATAGTTCTTCGGTAGCATCCAAATCGCTGGCCAGTACCCTTTTCCGGTAGGCGCTTTAGCCCGAATCTCAAATTTCCCATATTTTTTGCTGAACAGACCTTTCGTTTTAAGCCGCGAAGAAGTGTACTCCTTGCCACTTACCGCTTCTTTACGCGCCGTAATTACTAGATTACCATCCTGTACCTTTGCGTTCTTCTCATCACTTGTATACCATTGCTTCTCGTTGTTACCCCAACCTGGATTGTTAAATTGCGAACCATCTCCAAGGTCATAGGTCCATTTCGTAGGATCAATGGTCCCTTCATTGAATTCATCTCCCCAAACCAGCGTCCACGGATCGTTGGTTGGCGTTGGACCTCCATTACCAGAACTGCTTGAGGCTGAAGTTGCTACTGGCAGTGTCGTTTTACCGGTGTTTCCTTTTTTCACTGGCGAGCCGCCAATCGTTACTCCATCGGCTTTGTTATCTATTGCGGTTACGCTTCCGCTGCCTTGAATCGCTGTGCCTCCAGCGCTCGCAGTCAGGATTAACGCGGCCACCTGTGCATTGTTCTCCAGCGTCAATTGCGTTGAGCTGCCCACCGTTAGACTGGCAACAGTTCCTGAGATTCTTAGCAAAGAACCGCTGACTGCTGAGTCTGCGGAGCGAACCGCTGCAAATATCCCTCGAAGTGAGATAATATGAGGAACGACGTTCATCTCAACATCCCCAAAGCCTGCTCCCGTAAGATCGCTACTCTCTTCCAAGATAGCTCCGGATTGCAGCTGTACAGTACCCACAGCTGTTGACCCGCTGGCATAAATTCGAACCTTACCGTTAGGTTTGGCTACTTGAAGCGGCCCAAGAGAAGTATTGTGTAAGCCAATATTCTGCTCACCGCCACCTCGTACAAACGTAGTCCCTGTTACCTTTACACCTTCAAGCTTCGCATTCCCTTCGGCAATTCCCTCCGTTAAATACAGATTGCCTTGAATGACAGTATCTTTGAGAACCACATCGGCATGATTAATGACTACATTGCCCTTTACTGTTCCAAGCGAAGTCTCACCCGATTTTAAGATGAGTCCCGAAACCATTCGATCAGCAAGCTGAGCAAGCTCTGCACGTGTAATTCCGCCCTCAGGCTTAAACAAACCTCCAGGATAACCTTTAATAAAGCCAGCACCCGATAGAGCTGCTATCGCTTTCGCAGTTTCATCACTGACTCCGTTCAGATCAGTGAATGCTGCTGTACTACTTTTACCCATATTGAAACGAAACACTTTCTCTAAGGATAACGCCGCCTCAGCACGCGAAAGCGCATGTGAAGGATAAATATTGTTGTTCTTATCACTGCTTAAATATCCGGCTGCAATACCTTTGGCAATATCACTCTTATACCAGTCTGTAGCCAACACATCAGCTGGAAGCTTATCCGATTGCTCCTGATAATTAAATATACGATTCATAATAGCTGCGAACTCTGCCTTTGTGACTTCCTTGCCCGGTCGAAACGACCCGTCGTCATATCCACTTATAATCCCATTTGCGCTCCAACGCTGTAATGGACCTGCAGCCCAATGGCTTGAAGATACATCCGTAAACGCTTTCAACAAATCAATTGCTGCACTTCCCACTTTCGTTACCGCTGAATCAGGTGAGTTTGCCTTTAATGCCTCTGCCGCTGAAGCATTCATGCTCCCAACCGGTGATAGCAGCCCGGTGACAAGGAGCATAGCAGCTACTGCTGCTGTGAAATTCCTCTTCATCCTAAACATCACTCCTCGAATTTCGTAATATTCGTAATTCAAGCGAAGAATCGAAATCGGTTTCGACAATGTTATTGTTGCTTAGATTTCCATATTTGTAAAGATATAATTTTGAATCTTTTTACATTATTTTTTCGGAATATATCTCAGTATTAAAATATCCGTTTGACTTGTTTCGGCAATAAGAATAGACTTAAAATAACTGTTTTACTGTTCACTCCATTCAAAAAAACTCATAAATAACCGCTCTACTACAGTCTTTCCCCCATATTCCAACTATTAAGCGGAGGGTGGCTTATATTACATATGAATATCAAAATGATTGCCGAAATGGCAGGCGTTTCTGTCTCGACCGTTTCGAAAATTATGAATAATTACAGCGATGTTTCGGAAAAGACTAAACAAAGAGTCCTGGAGATCATCGAGCAAACTGGATATTCACCATCCAACTCCGCCAAGACACTTGCAACCAAAAAATCGAATCTGATCGGTGTAATTTTTGCGGGTGAGCTTAATGTAGAATTTACGCACCCTTTTTTCGTTGAGGTATTAAATTCCTTCAAGAAACAAATGGGTGTACTGGGATACGATCTCATCTTCTTTTCAAACGAAAAATTTATTAGCAGCGGAGATTACTTCGCGCGCGCTGTTCATTTTAATGTGGATGGCTGTGTCATTATATCTGGACAGAAGATGGAGCCAACGATCCACGATCTGGATATGAGCAGTATTCCTTGTATCGGGGTAGATCTCGAGCTAAAAGGAAAGAAGTCTGGCTTTGTTATGTCAGATAACTTCCAAATATCCTCTAAGGTCGTGGAGCATTTTTACCTTCTTGGCTATAGGGAGCTTGGTTTTATTGGAAGTGCTGCGGATTCAGAAATATCCAATCTACGGGAAGCAGGATATACCAAAGCCATCGAAAGTTTCGCTCTCCCTTTGAACCGGCGTTGGTTTGTACATGGCGACGATTTCTTTGAGTCCAGCGGGTATACGGCAATGCAACAATTAATTCAAAGCGGCAGTTTACCAAAGGCCATTTTTGCTGCCTCTGATTTGCTGGCTTTAGGAGCCATCCGTGCATTAAAAGAACATGAACTACGTGTCCCTGAGGATATCGCCATCATCGGCTGTGATGACATCGAAGCCTGCAAATATACTACCCCAAGGCTGACTACCATCCGTCAGAACAAGGAACGTCTTGGGATTCTCGCTGCTCATATGCTCTATGACTTGATTAACAATCAGTCAGGTGGCGGTTCATTTGTTGTGGAGCCCGTACTTATTGTGCGCGAGTCCTGCGGAAGCCAATTGAAATCTTAGGGCATAACACTAATAAATCCCCTCAAAGTTCACAACGCCTCAGACTCGATAAGATGTCTAAGGCATTGTCTAACTTGAGGGGATTTTTCATGCAGGGAGCTTACAATTCCATTCTAGAATTTCGCAAGTAGATTTGAAATACTCTGAGCTGCCTCGGCACGGGTTGTCATCGATTGCGGAAGGAAGTTACCATCCTGATGGCCCGACAGAAGCTTAGCTTCTAGCGCACCTTGTACATAGGTTACTGCCCAGGAACTAACTTTAGAGCTGTCATTAGCCGTATGGAATGAGCTTGCTTCCGGCTTAACACCCATGCGATATGAATAGGCTCTTACCAGCATAGCCGCCATTTCCTCGCGGGTAATCTGTTGATTCGGGTCAAAACGATCCTCGGATACGCCTTGAATAATACCTGCTTCAAAGGTTGCATTGACCGCCTCTTCATACCACGATCCAGCGACTACATCTTGGAATGAAGCCGGACGATTCGCATTTAAGGAAAGCGCTCTGCTGAGGAGAGCTGCATATTCCGCTCTTGTGATGGAACCCGACGGGTTAAACATAGCGTCAGATTGTCCCTTCACAATTTGTTTAGCAGATAGTTCCTGAATGGTCTTGTATGCCCAGTGACTTTCAGGTACATCTCGATAGCTGCTTTGGAACGAAAGAACAACGTATTGGCTAAAATGATTCAAATCTACGGTAAGACTGGTTTTGGACGGATTCATCGTCCCCCCTAGATAGGTAAACCTACCATTTTCCTCAATACGATAAATACCAGCTAGTGCTGGATTGGTTCCATTCAGAATCGGTAGTGTTACCTTCACGGGTACAGGGAATTGTTTCAGTGAATATTTATTACCAGACTCATCTGACATGATTAATGAGAAGTCCATGATGTCACCAGCCCGTGAATACGGTGGAGTTATTGTAAGTTGATTCGATTGAATGGCTTCCATCTTCAAAAGTATTGTTGCTGTCTTCGCAGTTGATGGCAGAAGCTTACGAAGCTCATTCAATACTTCAGAGGACACAATGGCACGAACGCCATTCACTTGAACCTCCAGATTCCTATTGCCGATCTGATCGAGTTGATCGATCGGAATCATAACTTGATTCTTATCCGCTTGAAGCTCCAAGATAATGTTTCCTTCAGCACTCTTCGTTAAGAGTTCATCTGGAATAACAACCGCCCCTGCGGGCAGCTCCGGCTTCACCACCACTGGCGGCGTAACGCTTGATCCTGGGTTCCCCCCACCCGTTGGTGGTGTTGTCGAGGTATCGTTTTCGCGTATAACAGCAATCGTGTAGATCTGTTTGGTTCCATCTTGAGCTGTCACAGTTACGGTGATCATATTAGTGCCGACATGTAAATCTCCACCACCTGTTATCGATACGGTAGCCATAGGATCCGCTACTGTATAGGTTACTCGCGTAACGGTTGTCGAGTAAGGTACAGTCAGTTCGTAGTTGTATTGCCCAGAGGCAAATCCACGAATCGTAGTTCCGTTAACGCGAAGATCTGCCAGATCTGCATTGCTTGAAGACTCCGCTTCAGGCTGACGCGTAATGATGATCGTATAAATATTTTGTAATCCGTCTTGAGCTATCACGGTAACCTTCGCGACGTTACTACCCACCTCAAGGGCCCCACTACCCGTAATCTTAACTACGCTAGTCGGATCGTATACCTTATAGGTAATATCCGTTACCGACGTACTATAGGGAACCGTTACGTTATAGTTCAACGTACTAGGTGCAAAAGCTGGCAGAGTTTCCCCATTCATTCGTAGATCGGAGAGCAGAATTTGGTTAGGTAAGGATTCTGACTCCCGGATGACGATAATGGTATACACATTGGAGCTGCCGTCTGGAGCTTGGACATGCACTTCCACCAGATTCTCGCCTACTTGCAAAGATTTACCACCTATGATATGAACA
The DNA here is from genome assembly GCF_924513355.1 of Paenibacillus pseudetheri. Taxonomy (NCBI): domain Bacteria; kingdom Bacillati; phylum Bacillota; class Bacilli; order Caryophanales; family Paenibacillaceae; genus Paenibacillus; species Paenibacillus pseudetheri. The sequence goes on along the minus strand of NZ_CAKMAB010000054.1, from coordinate 22,617 downwards.
CTTAGCAAAGGATCTGCTACCTTATAAGTGACCTCTGCGACCGAAACATTATTCGGTACACGAACCGAATAATTCATTTGATCCGGTGTGAAGCCGATCAACGATTGACCATTTACCTGAAGATCTACTAGTGTTGCCTGAGAGATCTGTACTACTTTAGTTGCAGTGGTCAAATTCGGCATCGTTTCATGCCCTTGCGCATCTGCTATCATCGCTTGCGTAATTTGTATAACAGCAGTCTTTTCTTGCTGTGATACTCCTAGCTTAAGAATCGGAACATCTGCTTGAATACCATTCGTTGAGGTTAGAATAACTCTTGTTACTCCATTAACCGTCTCCTTGCGCACAATCTTAACGCCAGGTTGAGCCGGTTCAATCGACGAGAAGTTGAGATTGCCGGAGTCCACATTCAAATCAATGGCTGTCACATCTGAAGTCGCATTGTTGATTGATACTTCATAACCGTTAACCTTTTGTGTAGCAGCATCAACTAATTTTGTGAATTGCAAGTCTGCAGCACCCGGTTGTTTCTGTTCGGTTTGAGGGATGAACATACCGTCAATGACATGAGAATCTCCAATGGATGGGTTCAGGCCAAGTGCATTTAGAACTGTTGCAGCCAAGTCTCTTGTATTCCCACCTTGCAACAATTTTTCCTTCCCTGCTTCGGTGGCTACTGTTCTGCCATTCGCCGCGAAGAAGACTGTGGTGGCAAGGGGCTCATCTTGCCCATGACTTGTTGCCATGCCCAAAGTTCCGTCTGCATTCTCTTTACCCCCACCATGGTCAGGCAGCATGAGGATGAGCGTGTCTTCCAACAAATTATTGTTCTTTAAAGCATCATAAATGGTCTGCACATTCTTATCCGTCTTCTTTAATTGCTCATAATACGCCTTCGTATAGAACCCTTCTCCGTGGCCAGCCCCATCCATATCATCCAATTGGAAGAAAATTAACGAGGTATCTTTCGCTTTGCCGCTAGCTGCGTATTGCGTGAATGCCGCTACATCAGCTTCATCTCCTAGTGAATAACCTTCGACACCAACAGAAGGTTCAATATGCCCCTGAACGATGTTGTTCCAGGTGGAGAATACCGTTTGTTTAGTAGCAGGCAATGCCTCCCTAATTTTTTTGAATACCGTTGGGTAGTCCCATGATTCACTGTATGTGTAGGCTGCGGTATCGTCATTATATAGACCATGCTTTTCATAACCAACACCATTAATCATCGAACCCCAGTTTGGAGATGAGCTGGAAGGTAAAGTAGTTTTAGCCGTATAGCTAATAGCTCCATGCTCGATAATGTTCCGAATGGCTGGAATTTGCAGGCGATCGCCTACCTTTTCTTTCTTGGAGCTAGGCGTCTCCCAATAAGGAGCATCCTTGGAGACCGCTACACCCCCACCATCAATCCCGATGACAACTACACGTTTATAGGGTTGGTATTGGGCTTGGGCTGCCATATCTGCTAACTCTTTATCCGAAACACCTTGCGCAAGTGCAAGGTCACCTACTGTAACATAACCGTCCTCATTAAGATCTTCTGAAGCTTTGGCATGAATCTGAATAACGGCAGGTGTCGACTCAAATGCCTTAATCGGAAGCTTTGTTGCTCCAGTATAGAAATCCGCATGCTTAACTTCAATGTTGCCTTGGCCGGAAGCACCAATTGTATTGAATTTAAGCTCCGAAATTCTAGATTTCGCGTACTCCAATGGGTCCTCGATATTATAGACATTACCTCCCGGCAGTTCTATTCTAACGATACCAGGGGTCGAAGTGTCTGTCTTCGTTGCACGCGACGCACTAACAAACTCGAATTGTGCTGGATCATAGGCAATTTCAACGACAGCTTTGTCCACTTTAGTCGTCATATCAGGTGTACGCAGATCTAGGTTATATCGGAATTGCGTACCTTGAACCGTGTGCTTAGCTCCAATCAGATTTAATGAGCCTGAAAAATCCTCAATAGAAGAAAGCGGTGGAGCACTGTTATACATATTAGAAACTTCCTGCGCGGTTAATGTTCTTCCATACATATGAAGCTCATCAAGCTGAGCTTGCAGCGCATTGCTGTAATTGCCTGTACCATCATTTCCGATCATGGTTGACAATCCTGTATCCAGCGTACCCGTTCGACCTGCAATGGTCATGGTGCTTGCGATACCCTGATAGTTCGTACCATTGACTTTGGTCACATTTACAGGAACACCATCTTTATAAAAATCAACTCGTCCTGAAACACGATCATGCGATATGGCGATATGATGCCAGGTACCGTCTACAACATTTGGAATTTGGGCATCTGCACGCGATTCGCCGGATGTATTGAAGTTCCATTGGAGTGCACTTCCCTTCAGCGCTAAGGCATAACCTACATTTGCACCGGAATCCCAATTTTTGTTGGATAGAATCGCAGGGTCTCCTGAGACAGAAGGCGATTTAACCCAAAATGCGAACGAGAAGTTCTTGTCCTTGCCGAATTGCAGACTTGTTGGCTTGCCAAGATCAACATATTGCAGCGCTGTGCTCTTGGAATCGATACTCAAGGCTTGTCCGACGCGACCTTTCACGAACTGTGGATCTTTAACCGGTGTTGCCGGTATAGCATTTACAGATTGATCCTCCAAATTATTCTCGAAGGACATCTGTAGAAGTGTATCCGCAGAGAGCACTGAGCTACCGGTAAAATTGATTTCACTCATACTGGTGAATAAAGCAGTTGGGTTATAGGTGCTCGTGACAACAAATTTCACATATCTACCTTGTATCGCTTTATCCAGTATATTGAAATCTTGATAGCTCGTGCCTTTCCAGGTTTTCTGGAATGTGCCGATCGCTTTATTCGCCGGATTGCTTAGGTACGCCGGATCGGTCAAATCCGATAATTGATTCGAGGCGTAGAGTTCAAAATCCTTTGGAAATTCCAGAGCCGTCTGACTTAAGCGGCTAGTGCGCCCAATACCCGTTAAGTTCTTACTACCCTTCATGTCAATAATCACCCAATGTGGAAATGAAGCGACAGGCTCCTGCCATTTGGAATGCCAAAGCGTAGCCGTATCGTTATCTAGGATGTTCGCAGCATTGGCATTTTCATTATCCGCATAAGAACTAAAGGAGTTGATAGTGAATGCGTTCTTAGGAATAAAGGAATATATTGCTGCCTGTTGTATTTTTTTATAGACCCACTGAAGCTCGACATAAGCAAGGTCAATTTCGGTTGGGCTATGACTTGCCGTCAGTTTTCTGGCTTTCTGAAGTAGGTTCTCAAGCTCGTCCAGCTGGTCTTTCGGGTAAGATACACCACTGACTTTATCGCTGTTCTTTTGGAAGGATGCAGCATCATGAATTAATGTGGTGAGCTGTTCAAAGGTAAAGAGCTGAACACCCTTATAGGAATCCGACAATGCTTTGTTTTCCGTGGCTGTGAGCGATCTCTTCCAGATTCTCAGATCATCTATGGTAAGCGTTGCTCCGCCATTTCCTTTGTTGCCATCCACACCGATCAGCGTGTTAAATGTTGTATCTACACTTTGAATACCAAGCGAGGCAATACTTCCCGATGCTTTCTCCGTCCCATCTACATAAACCTTTGCTAAGTTGTTTGTTCTGTCCGCTGTAATGGTAAAGAGATGCCACTCCGTTCCTACACCTGAGGCTGTAATATCCGCTCTTTTCGTTCCATCACTGATATTTAAGGTCATACCATTGGTGGAGGCAGGTCCAATATACCAGCCTAGGTTACCTCCACTATTCCAGTTTTTATTGGAAAGGATAGTCTGATCCCCGGAAAGATTGCCTTTGTGCCAGAAAGACACGGTGAAGCTTCCTGCTCCGAATTTCAAATCATCACGCTTGCCCAAATCAATATAATTACTATTGCCCGCTGCAATGAGCGCTGCTTTATTGGATTTACCATCGACAAACGTTACATTGCCTGCTAGACTTGCAAACCCTGTCACATCTTTAGCTTCATCGGATAGGTTTCCATCCAATTTCATGTCGACAACTAGATCCTTCCACATGGTCAATGGATCAATTGGCGTCAGTTCAGATGCTTCATTGCCGGCTGTGAACGATTGCTCTAGAGTGGCAGAGCGATTCCCGTAGGCATCAACAGCTGTCACTTGAACAATGTATGAAGTTTGAGGCGCAAGTCCTTCGAGTGGAATATTCATTGCATTCGGAATCGGGGAAAAGTAGTAATCGGAGAATACATTCACAGATTTGCTGCTGACTCCAGATCTTTTATCGATGACATTAATTTCATAATGATGCATAGATTGATCATCTTTCGCTTGCTTAAAGGAAAGTAAAGGTACCGTATCCTGATTCGTTATGTCGAGTTCACTATTGAATACAGGAGCAACCTTATTACGGTTAGCCGTCGTGTACTTGAAATTGCTCTTAATAGCTTCGTTCGTCGAGCCTTTTAGCTGAATGACCCACTTGTCTCCAGCAACTGTACCCACACTGTTGAATGGAGGCTGCGGCTCAGCCGTCCATTTACCGTCTGTGTAGATATCTCCAGGATCTGCGTTTAACGCAATCCGATCCACTTCAACCCGATCCGCATATACCTCAACGAAGTCGGCCTGACTAACAGGAAATTCAAAACGTCCTTCAAGTCCTTTCTTAGTCACTTGGGAGTAACCGCGATCGGATTCAATGTAAGACATGGAGCCGAGGTTAACCGAAGTGAAATCCTTCTGGTAGATGGAGCGATCATCACTAATATTCAGATGGGAATGTCCTGAGAAGGTAATCACTTGAGGATATTCTTTGAGATCCGTATAAAGATTAGGATTCGATGCCTGTTGCCCATCCATTACCGTATTCGATATAGGTTGGTGTACATTCACGAAAATGGGGGTATTCTGATTTTTCGGATCAGCTGTGAGCTCTGCAAGTCTACCTTTTAGCCAATTACGCTGACCTGTATCTGAGTTGTAGTTGTTCCCGTTTAAAAATAAGAAATGATAGCCACCGATTTCAGATTCATAATAGCCATTCGGCTGGCTTGTGAACCAGTCCGCAGGATAATGTTCGTTGACTTTAGCAACGGTGGAATCGTGGTTACCTATAGCCATTCGGATCTGAGTGTTATTCCACTGCTTTCTAGCTAAGTTTTGCTCGATAATTTCCCGAACCATCACATGATCATTGGGCTTGTCGTTCCCATTATCATTAATCATATCGCCAACGACGAGTATCGCATCCGGGTTCGGGAAAATCGACCCTATCGTATCAAAGAATTGGGTATAACGTGCATCTGCTGAAGCATGTGAGCCCACATGTACGTCAGACATCGCTACAAACTGGAGCAATGGCTTTTCTTTGGTCTTGATGATATAAGAGAAGGTTACTCCTTTACTAGCTACACCATCTTTGATCGTAATGGCAGACAAATTCGTTGTTTTGGAAATCGAGATCGGCGCGTTATATTTTAAACTATTAACATCTGGAAGTGTGCCGTCGAGTGTATAGTAAATGTCAGCATTCTGTGTTGCAGTTGTGAGGTGGATCGTCTGTGCTTCTTCATATCTTCCGGTGGGTACAGAAGTCATTGGTTGATCTACAGATAGAATCTCAGATTCTTCAGCTGCAAACACGGGGGTGATATTCGGCATCGTAGAACAAATCACTGTGAGTGCCAGTAATAACGCAACAAATTTCCTACCTTTTCTGAACAAAATCATCTCTCCCAAGCATTATTTTATAGTTTTGGTTCACATAAGAACTCTCCATCGACAGATGAGCTAGTTACCCTAATCTCGGATATTCGATAACTCCTCCTTTCTTCATCCTATTCAAAGTACATCCCATACTATTTTTTTGGTAGACTGGGGTCTGCTGTGTTTATTGTAGGTATGGTTTATTTGCCTAGCATTAAATATCTGTAAAATTCAAAAGATGCATCCAAAGGCTGTGATATGGGTCAAAACGCCTAACTCAATGCCAAAAGATGCCTAATGAATGAATAACATATGCATATCATTAGCCAAATATGATCATAACAGTAGCCTAGTATATGCATAATTTATACCAAAAAACACTTTTAGTAATGAAACAAAAACGACCATCCCTCGGAAAAATACCGAGAAATGGCCGCAGCTTTAACAATGTTTTATTATTTATGTTTACCTGAACAACTCACAATAAAGTTGGCTCCCCTACCCGTTCATCCAAGTTCAGCTCTACCAGTTGACCGGCTTGTGTCAATCCTGCACCAAAGCCATACATCAGAATCTTTTGCCCGTTCTTTACTTTACCTTCACGTATACCTAAATCAAGAGCTAAAGGAATCGTTGCGGCAGAAGTATTGCCAAAATTCACAAGACTATGCAGCACTTGCTCCATCGGATAGTTCATACGCTCGCAAATCGGCTCAATCATTCTCATATTTGCGCTGTGCGGAATAAACCAATCGACTTGCTCCAGACCCAATTCTGCTTTTTCAAGCAGCTGCTGTACACCGAGAGGAACGGTTCTGACCGCCCAGCGAAACACCTCGCGTCCGTTCTGTACCAGCATCTGTGTATCTATCAGTTCAATATTGTTCACTTTATGGGCTAGACCCGTGCGATACACATGATGCGCTCCGCTGCCATCACTAGTTAGCTGATAGCCCAGAAAGCCCGTCGATTGCTTATCACTCTCCACAAGCACTGCACCGGCTCCATCACCAAAAAGGATACATGTACTGCGATCAGTATAGTCTGTAATCTTGGAGATCGTATCCGCACCAATCACTAGAACCTTACGGTGCATCCCTGAAGCAACATAGCTATGAGCCGTATGAAGTGCATATACAAAACCCGCACAGGCTGCGCTCAAATCCATAGCTCCAGCAGTCTGTTGGATATTTAAGCGATCTTGAATCAAAGAAGCTACTGAGGGAAAGGAAAAATCAGGTGTACTAGTAGCTACAAGGACCATATCCACATCCTCAACGCTTTTTCCATAACGTTTCATTAGATCCTGTACTGCAGCTACACATAAATCGCTTGTGTATTCATCCTGTCGACTAATTCTGCGTTCACGAATTCCAGTCCGCCCCACAATCCACTCATTATTAGTATCCACCATCTGCTCAAGATCGGCATTCGTCAGTCTTTTTGCCGGGACATAGGTTCCGATAGCTGTAATTTTTGCACCTGTCATTCCAATCACCTCTTCATTTAGTATCTGATATTAGTACTTGGTACTAATTATAACTCTACACCTGCTATAAAGTAAAGAAAGCCGGTAAAGCAGCATGGCTTCCCGGCACCTTCAATACAAGTCTCGAACCACTTAAGCACGATTTACTTTGCGGTGTTTTCTTTTTCTGACGAAAAATAGAATCGCAGCAATGATCACCACCACTAAGATGATTAACACGATCACAATATTCCATACATTCGGCACATAAACCTGCATTTTGATCGGCTCCGTATCCCCCAGCGTAACATTCCAGGTTAGTGTTCTGCCTTCATCAACAGCTGCATTATTATCACCAATTAGATCTATTGGCAACGTTAATTTAAAATCAAATGCCAAGTTTTTCAGCACCGCCCGAATAATCGGCTTTGATAAACTCAATGTCCCCATGTTATCCATAATGGTATCCATATAGCTATTAAATTGAGGCTGCGCCTCAACATCATACTTGGTATATAACAAATTCTTTTTAGTAACGAGCTGTAGATCCACAATATCCAGCCCCATAGAGGTTGAACCCATATCCTCAATTGAAGCGTAATTTTTCTGGATTTGATAGATTGTAGACTTACCTTCTTGTCTTTTCTCTAGTTGAATCCCTTCCTCCTTCAGTTTGTCTGTCAGACGCTTCTCCATTTTATCGTTGATCAAAGCTTCTGTTCGGGAATCCAATTTCACATTCATTGCTAAATCTACGCTCTGATTCTTATTCACCGTGACGTGAACGGTGCCATTAGAACATCCCGATATTAATATCATCATTAAGAGCAGTGTTAGGATCGTCAAGCCTCTCCATTTTAACGGCATTTTCCTCAAACCCTTCAGTAGTATGTATTCATAAATCGCTACCCATGCTCTAAAGGCTAACTCATTTATCCCTTTGAATCAAACTTAATATAAATTAATCCTAAATATTCGCAGAAAAAAGAGGTTATCTCAAACTTTCCTCCCTCTCCAGCGCATTAGAACAAGCATCCCCCGTAAAAATTCATCAGCAATCATACAGCAGTAGATCCCTGTGAGCCCCCAGCCTAAGCTGATTCCAAACCAGTAAGAACATCCCACTCCAATAATGGACATAGACACGATAGAAGTATACATCGTATAACGGGTATCGCCGATGGCGTTCAGCGCATTACCCATTCCCATGTTCAGCATTTTGCAAGGTTGCAGTAGGAGTTTCAGGGCCAGTAGGGAAATCCCAATCGTAATAATCCGCGGGTCGGAAGTGAAATAACCTAGCAGATTCCTGCCGAAAAGAAATAGCAGTAACATGTTCGCTGATACAATGGCCAAGCCGATATACAGCGTGCATAATAGCGGTTTGCATCAACCTTATAGTTTTTCCGTCGGTCCAGCAAGCCCGGCCGTGCCTGAGCACCTGTCGGTCCCTGTATCCCTTGTGCTCCTTGAGATCCTTGCACTCCAGTCGCACCTGTTGCTCCACCAGCAATTAGTAAATAATCTGACGAACTACCGGGCGTTACTGGTGCAGCCGGCGATGGCGCAATTGTACCAATCCGCCACATCAAATAACACATTTACTCCTATTCCAGGCGCAATAGTACCACTTCCATCTATTACCGGTACTATTATTTTAGGAACTTTTGTCAGCGGAATTACGAATGGTATCAATTTCGCTGTAACACCACAGACACGTCTTCTTATGGTATTCTCAGCCACTGCTACAGGTCTTACCCTTGTAAATACAGTCACTGGTTATGCAAGTGCAGGCTTTACTATTGTATAATCACTAACACAAACAAAAGCATCTGCCCTCCCACCAAAGGAGTGACAGATACTTTTGTTGAAAATTAATGATGCATTAGCTTTCTAATCTTTCGGATTTAGAAGCCGCTGTTCTTCAGCTTACCCATAACCTTATCGATTTCCTCTTTAGTCGTATACCGTCCCACACTAAAACGAACCGCTCCCTGCCCAATACTTGCTGAGACATTCATTGCCTTTAGAACAGGTGAAATCAATGTTTCTCCAGAATGACAAGCTGAGCCTGTTGAGGCAGCCACATCTTCTAGCGAAGCGATCAGTTCGTGACCCACCGCTCCAAGAAAACTAACATTAAGCGTGTTGGGCAATCGCTTATGCCTATGACCATTCAGGTGAATTCTATCACCAAAAGTCTCCTGCAATCTATCATAGAAATAATCAGCAACTTCTTTCACATTCTCTCTGGAAGCGGAGTCCGAAGCAAGCTCACAGGCTTTTCCTAATCCAATAATATAAGGTGTGTTTTCGGTGCCTGCCCGTCTCCCCTGCTCATGCCCCGCTCCGTGAATTAATGGTTCGATGTGAATACCCTCTCGGATGTACAATGCTCCAATCCCTTTTGGCGCATATAATTTATGGCCTGCCAACGTTAGAAAATCCACCCCTAACTCAGCCACATCAAGCTCTACCTTTCCAGCGGACTGCGAAGCATCGGTATGTACAAGGACACCCCGTTCGTGGCAAACCTCGGCTATTTCTTTGATCGGCTGAATCGTGCCCGTTTCGTTGTTAGAGTGCATAATGGAGACAAGTATGGTTTGATCTGTAAGCTGCTTTTTCACATCGTCTACCTGCACCATTCCATACGTGTCAACAGGTACATAAGTAATCGTATAGCCCAACTGCTCCAGATACTGACACGGCTTAATCACCGCAGGATGCTCCACAGTAGACAGGATAATGTGATTGCCTTTATGTCGATACGTTTGGGCAACTCCCTTAATGACAGTATTATTCGACTCGCTGCCCCCGCTTGTAAAAAGCACCTCGCCCGGCGCACAATTCAGGAAATTAGCCACCTGTGTTCTTGCACGCTCGATTCCGAGTTTAGCTTCTTGTCCCAAAGAATGACTGCTAGAAGGATTCCCAAAATGACCATAAAGATAAGGAATCATAACCTCTGCTACTTCCTTATCTACAGGTGTTGTAGCGTTATAGTCTAAATAGATCATTTGTTACGCCGAGCCTCCTCTAAACCCCTCATACTTTACGATACATAAAGCTTATACCTTCTGATTACTTAAAAAAGAGCGCACCGCAGCCTCAGCTTCATCCAAATTATTCACCTTAAAGGTAACTCTCTCAATGCCTTCATACTGAGTAGACGTATAATCGTATTTAGGATCATAGTAGTATTCTAGCAGCAGCGCCACAGCCTCTCCGAACAAATCAGCTTGCAAGCACCGCTCGATTTCCGCCGCAATGGGGATATGAATTCGGGATTTGATACTTCGAAATGCTGAAATGCACTGTTCTTTATATTCTTCTGGTCTGTAATCCTCAAGGATTTGCTGAACTCTGGCTTGTAGTGGCATCTCAATCCAAATCTGTGTCCCAATCTCTTTCTGCTCAGCCATGAATGGGGGCATTACGACCTTACCAATCTTTTTGCTTTCCGCTTCAAACAGTACATAAGGAGCATCCCCAAGCTTAATTAATTCCTCCAAAAGAAGACTATCGAACGTTTTCTGATTGTTTGCATGAAGTCCGATCTCGCCAAAGATAGAACCGCGATGACCCGCCATTCCTTCCAAATCGAGAACAGGATAGCCTTGTGCCTTTAGGCGGTGTAGCAGGTTGGTTTTACCTGTACCCGTATTCCCGTGAATCACATAAGGCTTCGCCTTGAATTCATAGGACTCCAGTTCATCAAGTACCCATTTACGGTAAGCTTTATAGCCGCCAATCAGTCGGTAAGCGTGAATATCCATTAAAGAAAGTACGGTCGCAGTTGTACGGCTGCGCATACCTCCCCTCCAGCAGAATACAGCCTTGTCCCCTTGAATCGCAGCAAATTCTTTGACAAAAGAAGGCAGCTTCGCCGCAGCAATCTCCAAACCGCGTTCTTTCGCAGCCTGCACACTTGTCTGTTTATACAATGTACCTACTTCAGCTCGTTCCTCATCGTCAAAAAAAGGAATATTCAGGCTCTCCGGCAATGTCGAATCTTTATATTCTGAAGGAGATCGAACGTCGATAACGGTAATCTGCTTCTTATTCTTTAACACTCTTAGTTCTTCCAGTGTAATATCCTGAAACAATGCGCTCTCTCCTCTGGTGGCTAACTTCTTAGGTCGCCTCTAAGCTGAACTCCAGCGTTATTGCACAGCTATAACTGCAATCTGACCCGGATGTTCTTCCGTTACTTCTCCGATCAATGCCGCTTCTACACCTGCATCTACTAACTCTTTCAGCAAATCCTCACTTTGTTCAGGGGCAACAGAGATCAGCAATCCTCCGGAAGTCACAGCATCACACAGAATATAGCGGCTTAGTTGGTCCATTTCTTCCGGATAAAGAATACTGCCCTCCAAATGGGCAAAGTTATTCTTAGTGCCGCCTGGAACAAAGCCCTGCTCCGCGAGCTCTCTTACTCTTGGCAGCATCGGTACATCCCCTTGACGAATAATCAATCCGTGATTGCTCCCTTTTGCCATTTCCGAGGCGTGTCCCAGCAGTCCAAATCCGGTAACATCTGTACAAGCATGTACATCATAGGGCTCCATGATTTCAGCCGCTTTTTTATTCAGTGTAGACATGACTGTCGTAAGGCGCACAGTTTCTTCAGGGGATAGCTGATCCTTTTTAATGGATGTTGTTAAGATACCTACACCGATAGGCTTCGTTAGAATCAGTTTGTCTCCTACCTGCGCACCTGCATTCGTTCTTACTTTGTCCGGATGCACAAGGCCTGTAACAGCCAATCCAAATTTAGGCTCTTTATCGTCGATGGAATGTCCGCCCACAAGCGTTGCTCCTGCTTCCTGCACTTTATCTGCTGCACCGCGCAAAATGTCACCGAGAATGCTTTTGTCCAGAACAGAAATAGGGAAGGCCACAATATTAAGCACCGTAAGCGGCTTACCGCCCATAGCATAAATATCACTTAACGCATTAGCTGCTGCAATTTGCCCAAAGGAATAAGGGTCGTCCACGATCGGCGTGAAAAAATCAACAGTCTGCACTAACGCTAGATCATCACTTAATCGATATACCCCAGCGTCATCACTAGTATCCAGACCTACAAGTAGATCCGGGTTAGGAACGGTTGGTGGCAGACTGCGAATAACCTGCATGAGATCAGCGGGACCGATTTTGCAGCCGCAGCCCCCTTTTGAAGATAATGAGGTCAATTTTATAGTTTCGGCTTGAGACATCATGACTCAGCTCCTTTAGATAGTTAATGTCGAATACCTTTAATCTTACATCAGTAGACAGTATTGCACAAAATACAAATATACAAAAGAACGCCCCGTAGCCAGTTCATACTCCCCGGCTATGAGACGCCCCTCACTTAAACCCTACCCGTCCATATAAGAATATGCAAGCTCCAATGCTTCCTCCACTAAAATTAACTAATCTGCTGAGCCTCCTGCTGTTTCTCCAAAAACCGCTGAAGTATAGCATTAAATTTCTCCGGCTGACACAGATTACTAGGATCTAATGCGTTAGGAATAATCACTAACTGAGCATGTGGCAGTTGAGACACCATTTCCTTCATACAGTTAACTCCAAATTCACTAAAGTCACCGACAATACATAACGCCGGACGCTTAAAAGACTTTAAGCATCTAGTGTAATCCACATGGCTCGTAGCCAGCCTTTGCCGGTACAATTCCCGTGGACGTTTATCGAGAAGTCCTCTTCTAATCTCGTTATAAGCCAGGTTCCAGCGTTCCCTATACATCATACGAATCGAAGGCAATACAAGCTCACTTGGGGCGTAATACATTAACCAACTACAATATGCAGCCAGAAGCTGGATTTTACCGATTATCGTTGACGCCTGACTTCTACAAAAGCTATCCGCGACAACAATCGCTTTTACTCGTTCAGGATATTGTTTCGCAATATGTTGAACGACGAGCCCGCCATAGGCACTCCCAACAAAAACAGCCTCACAAATGCCCAGATCATTCAATAACATAATTATATCTAGGCATTGAGTTTCAATAATTTCGTTTGGAGCCTGCAGCAATTCACCTGATTTGCCATTCCCCCGTAAATCGCACAGAATCACTTTATATTTATCAGAAAAATATTCCAATTGCGGCTTGAACATACTATGTGTTAATCCATGTCCATGGATAAACACAACCGGAGTCCCTGTTCCATTGATTTCGTAATAGAGCGAAGTTCCATTCAGTTTAGCAATAGGCAAAGTTAACACCTCTTTCATAGATAGGTTCTACATCTATATGTGCTTATGAACGCAGCAAAAAACCACAGAGGGATTCTCTGTGGCTATTCATCATCAAATACGCCATTCATCCTCTCTCCATACGCTTACGAGGTTAGCTGTCGGATTCGGGCAGTGAGAGTTGCCCTACCTGCATGGATGCATTACTATGCACCTGGAACAGGATTCACCCCATAACTAGTACCGATTGTTACACTGGTTCCCAGTTGTTGGTTCCCCCGCTTTCCTTAACGGAAATTAAGCGGACTTCTTATGTAATTGTCAGTTATGTGATGAATCATACTCCGTGTAAGGTTTCTTGTAAAGTTGAGCCGTGGGCAAAATAATGTTGAAAGCCATGCTTTTCATTTCATATTGAGCATACACTTCGTTTTCTCTTTCTTTTGCTCTTGTTTACTCGGTTTATTAAGAAGAAACGGTTATCGTCCTTTACAGACGATAACCGTTCTCGTAAAAATATAAGGATATTCATAGTTGCGCAGCATATAAATCTTATATTTCAAGAAAACCGAGTGGCCTTCAGAGATCAATCCCTGAACGAGTCGGCTTCTATATTCAATCATATGGCTTTAACAGATCGGCGTTTTTCAATGCAAGCTCCCAGCTTGGAAAAAAGAACAGCGCACTTCTCATAAGATCAGGATCGCTTTGCTTCACTTGTTTTTGCCTTCGACTTTGATTTCGACGGATTATACCAGCTGATAAATCGGTTGTTCTGCAATGAAACAGGTAGAAATCATCGGGTATTTCTCTGCCAGAACTTCAGCCAAATATTTCATCCCCGGGGCTTCACTCTCCGCATGACCTAACATGATCAGCGCATTCGATCTACCTTGATGCACTGCATCCCTCACATATTCCGGGGTTTCCCACTCCGGTCCCTCGCCAGCAATAATCAAATCAAGATGGTGCTGATTAAAAAGAGGAATAGCCATCGTCCCACCTCCTCTGTAACCTACTAATATCCCCACATGTCTGCATGTCTGGGATAGGTCCCCAGCAACACGTACATAGGAGATGCTTAGCTTTCTTTTGATATACTCGGCAGCTTCACTTACTGTCATGGCAGGAATCGTTAGGATTGAAGCAGTTGCTTGCTGCTCATCCACATAGGCTGACCACCCAAGTTCTCGCAGCAAACCCACCATGATCCCATCCGGTTGATGCCGATGCCAATAATCATGATAACGAAAAATAGCCAGTTCAGAACGCTCGATTAAACTCCGTTTCGCGAGATAAACAGGGTCACCCTCTAACCACTCGCTTGTCTCATGATGACTGTAAAACACACCTTCATGTGTGATCAACAAATTGGCGTTCATAGCAACCGCTCGTTCCACAACATATTGCGTAGCAGAGAATGCCGTAATCATCCCTGTAATCACCGTTTCTGGATTCCCCGGCTTAAGAGTATCCACAGTCTCATCTATCTGTTCCATAGTTCCCATTAAATCTTCCAGAATCGTTCTAATTGTCACGCTCACTTTAATCCTCCCTTTGAGATCTATTCTATTAATCTATCAACGTAAAAATAACCCGCCCTTAATCGATATAAGGACGGGTTTAGTTCACTTTCAAGCGAACAATACGCTCTATGATTTCGTGGCAGAGCCGATAATCCGGTGGAAAGCTGGCTTCGGCTTATGCCCTTCATCGAATAGGAACGGCCAGTTCTTCCGACCACGAACAGGGAAATCATCCAGCCAGGTATAGTCATCTGCGGCTCCCCAGAACGTGACTGAACTAATGACGTCGCGGTATTCTCTCAGCAGTGTGAACATCGCTTCGTATCTATCTGCCTGCAGCTCGAGGAGATCAGTAGGCGCTACCTTTAAATCCATTCGTCTGTCATCGAAACGGAACATGGATACATCCAGCTCAGTCAATTGGAGCTGAAGTCCTAAGGATGCATATTTTTCGATCGCTGACGAATATCATCCAGACTAGGATCGTATAAATTCCAGTGTGCTTGCAATCCGACGCCATGGATTGGCACGCCTTGTTCCAATAGCGACTTCACCAGTTTATAGATTTTGTCACGCTTTAATGGATGGGATTCGTTATAGTCATTGTAGAACAACAATGCCTTTGGATCGGCTTCATGCGCAAATTCAAACGCTTTGGTGATAAAGTCTGGGCCCACAATGTCGAGCCACTTCGACTGGCGAAGAAGTTCTTCTCCCTCATCAGCGATTACCTCGTTTACAACATCCCAAGCATAAATTTCTCCCTTATAGCGTCCTACAACGGTCTGAATATGTGATTTAACTCGTGTAAGCAGAATCTCTTTGCTTACAGGTCCTCCGTCCTTATCCTCAAACAGCCAGTCCGTAGTCTGATTGTGCCAGATTAGGGTATGTCCGCGCATCGCCATATGATGTTCCCGTGCGAAGGCAACCAGCTGGTCTGACACCCCAAAGTTATAAATATCCTCAAGTGGATGGAGACTTTCAAACTTCATCTCATTCTCAGCGGTAATACTATTGAAATGATAGGCGAGTAAGTGTTCCTGTGATTGTATCGTCAATGGGTTAACGGCTGCGCCAATCATAAAATCCTCTGCGAATACCTTCTTTAGTGCAGGCTCTATAAAATCACTAGCTTGTCTCAACAATCTTCCTCCTACCAAACGTATTTATATTCCGTATTCGAAACATTATGAACGATAATCGAACCAATCAAAGTAGGCAGGTACCTCAGCCACTTTGCCATGACCTGTCGCATATAAGCCAATAAGGACACCAGTAAATCCGTTTCCTTTTACAGCTTGAGGAGATAATGGGTAAGATGCCGCTGTAGATAGCTTATTCCAATCCTGCCCATTCAAGGAGAACGATAAGGTGTATTCGGTAAGATCTGCCTGTATTTTCAGATAAATTTGCTCAGCTATAGTTGGCACTTCTGCTTCTATACGGGTTATTCCATCAATGGTTAATTGTGCTGCAATGACTCTGTGACCATCTTTTTGTACCAATCCAACCTCATAATGTGCACGCTCATCCAATCTAGCACAAAGTCCAGCCTCTTCACCGTCCGCACTAGGATTAAACTCCAGGAATGTGCTCCATTCTGCTGAAGTATGCTGCTGTCTTCTTCCTATAAAAGCCACTTGCCCGATATCATTAAGACCTTCAGGTTGACCCCGAAGAGATAGCCATCCCGGACGTTCATCTAAAGACCAGCTTGCTTCAGCGGGATTCCGAAGAAAGGCTAATGATAAAGGCAATACATCGTTATCAAAGTCATATCTTCCGCTAGAAGCAGGTTTAGGAGAGGAACCGGGAACCCGCGGCACCTTCATTTCCAATCCCACAATATCTTCATTATTATCAATCATCGGCCATCCGTCTTCATTCCACTTTACAGGAGCAAGAAAAGTTTCTCTTCCTAGCACCGTATACTTGGATTCCACTAGTCTTACGCCAAGAAATACGGCCCACCAATCCCCGTTCTGGTCCTCGATTAAATCGGCATGACCCAAGTACTGAATGGGATTTTTTCGTGGGATTAGACAAAGGCTGGCATCTTTTACAAGGTCTATATGACGCTAACAAAGCTTCTTTGGCTGTTGCGAAAAACTCGCAATTTTCTTTATAAGGCTTTTTAGCGGGGCAAGTTGGCCTGCACATAATACCTGTTATTTTTACGCCAAGCTCTTGCAATTCAACATTTGAAATCATACCATCCATTACCATAACATTTACAGGCAGTGGTGACTGCTGCACAAAATATTCAATCAAGTTTCGATCGGTGAGTCCCGGTATAAAAATCCCATCCGCTCCAGCAGCAGCGTAAGCACTGGTACGCTCTATTGCTTCATTCACTAAATCCAAAGAATGCTTCCCATTTTTGAAAAAGAGATCGGTTCTGGCGTTAATAAACACACTCTTTTGAAGTTTAGCTGCCACTTGGTGTATAGTTCGAATACGATGACTTTGTTCCTCTATTGCCCATAATTCATCATTCGGATGATTCACCTTTTGATCCTCGAAATTGATCCCACATATATCTAGTTGGAATAATTGTTCTATGTTATTGGCTAAGGACTCTTCATTTACAGCATACCCACCCTCAATATCTACCGTCAATGGCACAGATACATGTTCTGCTATTCTCGAAACAGACCACAGTAGCTGCTCAAATGAGAGCTGTTCACCATCTGAATACCCCCATGCGTCCGCCATAGCGAAGCTGCTTGTGGCAATAGCCTTTGAACCTGCTTTTTCTATCGCATTAGCCGAAGCTACATCCCAGCAGTTATACAGCATTAGCGGATTTTCTTGATCGTGCAAAGATTTAAAATAGTCATAGTCATTTCTGTTCATGAGTGGTCATCTCCATTAAATAGAATAGCACCACTATATAATAGACAATGATTCGCCATACCAGAAAAATTAACACCAATCTTTTTTCGCAAAAAAAAACACCGATTGATGATCTCATCCTATAAGGACCTGATCATACCATCGGTGTTAGTATACAGTTTAAAGTTCTACCTTACGGAGTGATTGTTTGGAGGATGGTTTAGGTGACTTTTCCCCTGTTCGCATCGGTATGATTTGTGGTGCAGCAATTCCGATCAGAACAACGAAAATTCCAACCCAGCGCAGCAGGGATACTTCTTCTTGCAGGACTAACACGGAGGCTACTACAGCTGCCGGCAACTCCGCCGCTCCAAGAATCGTTCCCAAACCTGATCCCAGTTTAGGAACACCAATAGAAAAGAAAAGCACAGGAATAACTATCCCAAGCAACCCTAAAGGAAGACCATACTTCCAAAGTCCATCTGTAAGCGCTCCGTCATAAATAAAGGAAGGCGAAAAAACAACCATAATAATAATCATTGCGCTTGTAGTCATATACAAGCTTTTATTCACAGCAGGTACCTGCGTAGCCACTCTTCCACTAACAAAAATATAAAAGGCAAACGACACCGCAGACATCAAACCGAAAACAATACCACTCATAGTCATTTCGCCTACACTAGGTTCTAGAATCCCCCCAGCTAATATGGTTCCTATCAAAAGGATAACCATTGAAATTATTTTCTCTCGACTAGGCCATTTTCTATCTACAACAGCCTCCAGAATCACACCAATCCAAGTAAATTGGAATAAGAGAACGATCGCAATCGAAGCAGGTAATTGTTCAACGGCAAACCCATAGAAAATACCCGTCATACTTATGGTAATCCCTGCGCCTAACAACGAAGCACCTATCTTTAACCCGAGTTTTTTTCGGGAAAATAATACAACTAACAAGAGCAGCATGCACCACCCAAAAAAGTATTGCGACCCGACCAGTTGCTGCATTCTAAAGCCATCGTTCATTCCAAGCTTGACGATCGTAGACAGCGATCCATAACTACATGCTCCTATAAATACTAGTAAAGCATATTTGAGTAACTTCATATTCATCTTAATTTTCTTTCCTTTCTATTGAACCGCCCTATTGAACCGTCCAAATCACATAATAAAGCCCCTTGTCATCGAAATGACAAGGGGCGACTGAAACCAAAGAATACATCTTTGACAAAATTCCGCCACTCCATCCACTGGATAGAGTTTGGTTTATTTACTTATAACAATACGAATTATAATATGATAAATCACACAGGGTGTCAACTTGAAATGTTTACAATAACTTTATTTCGGCTATATTTCAAACTCTTCTGTTGAATTTGAAAGACCACCATTCTGTACACCGCTATTATTGGCTACAGCAAGAACATACACCTTATATTTGACACCTTTAACAATTGAATCTCCGTTAACATCCCTTGTCGCAGTGAATATTGAAGGATTCGTCCCGTTAGGGGTTACAGACGTATAATACGAGGATCTCACCTCAATAGCATCCGCAGAACCAAACCCTTGTTTAGAAGGAACCACCAATACTCGATATTCTGAAATATTGGACTCATTGGCTGATTTTACGAAACTAATCAGGATTCTGCCATTGTCCTCTTTATAAGTTACATTGGTTACAGAGATCACTGGGCTCTTAGTCGTAGATAACGTAATGGCTGATGATTCCCCGGATATTGCATTTGGACCCGCATAATTTCCGTTGCCGACAGATAATACATACACTTTATAACTAATTCCAGCCTTTATTAAATTACCACGTACGTCTCTGGCGGAAGAATCTAATACTTGACTGGTACTGCTGCCTGATGTACTTACCGAGGTGTAATTAGCACTGGATACATTATTTGCATCAGACAGGCTAAAGCTACTGTAATCTGACGTAGGTACCACCATAATCCGGTATTGGTTGATGTACGTTTCATCTGTGGCATGGCTAAACGACACTTTCAAATCCCGGCCATCGCCATAGTCATTCACATCGCTAACACTCAAGTTTGTAATGGCTTTCACGCTAGAATCATTCAACAAAGTAATAACCGATGAAGCGGAAGAGAGCACATTCGAATCCCAATAAATCCCGCTTCCGATGGATAACACATATACTCTATAGCTAGTTCCATTCTTTATCGAAGCTCCGAGAACGTCTCTAGTTGACGAATTCAATACTTGACTGGTAGAAGACCCAGATGTACTCACCGATGTATAGTTGCTACTTGATACATTATTCGCTTCAGCTAAACTAAAGCTACTGTAATAGGATGTTGGTACTACCATAATCCGATACTGGCTAATATAGGTTTCGTCCGTTGGATGAGTGAAGGACACTCTCAAATCTCGGCCATCACCATAGTCGTTAACGTCACTGACACTCAAGTTTGAGACGATACTCACACTAGAATCATTCAACAACGTAATGACCGATGAAGGTGACGAAAGTACATTGCCTCCAGTATTACTGCCACTTCCAATAGATAAGATATATACTTTATAGTTGACTCCATTCTTTATCAAAGCTCCACGTACGTCTCTGGTTGACGAAGTCAATACTTGATTGGTTGTAGTACCTGTTGTACTCACTGCTGTATAGTAACTACTTGATACATTATTCGCTTCGGCTAAACTAAAGCTACTGTAATATGACGTCGGAACTACCAGGATACGATACTGGCTAATATAGGTTTCGTCCGTCGCATGAGTAAATGATACCTTCAAATCTCGGCCATCATTATAGTTGTTAACGTCGCTAACATTTAAGTTAGAAACCCCTATGTTGGACAGCGTAATTGCAGATGAAACAGAAGACAACACATGATTAGCTGCATTACTGCTGTCAATCGCCATGACAAACACTCTGTAGCTGACACCTGTTTTAACAAGAGCTCCGTCCACATCTCTGGCTCCTGAGGATAAAATTTGGCTAATATTATTACCCGTCTTGCCGACAAGCGTGTAATTAGCACTGGACACATTATTTGCTGTCGCTAAATTAAAATTTGAATAATTAGTAGCTTTGACAACGAATATCCGATAAGAACTTATCTTTGACTCATCTGACAGCTTATTAAAGCTTACCGATAAATCTCTTCCATCTCCATAATCACTTATATCATTTACTTGTACATTACTTATTGCTGCTACAGTCTTATTCACTAGTGTCATAGTGGAGGACCCACTAGAAAGTGCACTGGCATTACTTCCTTTGCCAACGGTCAAGACATAAGCCACATACGCTTGATCACTCTTAATTAAATCACCATCAACAGTCCTCGAAGCAGAAGTCAATTTAATCGAAGGATTAGTACCTGTTGGTAATACAGTAGAGTAATTGTAAGAGGCTATCGTTTGTGCGGACGACAAATTGAGAATATTCCCTGATTTCACAATCAAAACACGGTAATGATCTACTAGTGACTCATTTGCCGCTCGAGTGAAGCTAACCTGAAGATCACGACCATCACCGAAATCACTGACATCCTGCGCTGCTACGTTGGATACTGGCCCTGCATTTCCAACGTTCGAGGCTGAAGTCGTTATAGTTACAACTTGCGTCTTGGGGTTCCATCCCACTTCATGGCCCAGTGCTTCACTGACGAACCTTGTTGGAACCATCGTTCTCCCCTTCAGATTCAAACCAGGCACGTCTAGCGTTACAGCCTTATTGTTAATTGTGGCTGTCTTGGATCCAATCTTTAACATAATCGTTGTGTTATCTTTAGTTGCAGTTACAGTTTGTGCTTTTTGATTCCACTTGATGGTAGCATTAAAGGCTTCAAAAATAGCCCGCAGTGGCACCATCGTCCGCCCATTCACCATCACCGGTGCTTGATCTGTAGACAATCGAACCCCGTCAATAATAATACTGATCGGAGTAGCAGCCTTTACAGAGGATTGAAACATCATCGGAAAGACTACTAAAACTACTAAAATTGAAATCCATAACTTCTTCACAGATTCACCCTCCTGGAATGACGAATACATTTTTTACCTACTCATCTGACGCTTCTAACTATATATAAGTTTCATGATTTATAGGTTACAAAAAAATAATCTATAATCCTCTCCATCCTCTATACCCCTCTTAGAAAAGAAAAAGGAAAGAGCGGTGTGCTCTTTCCTCAGAGTGTCGAGAAACCCAGGTCATTTTAAGATCTTGGGTTTCTTTTCATGTTTAGGTAGCTATAAAATCGGGAAAATAGGGGGATTACCCCTGCTTCTCCAAGCGATCCAGGTGGATCGCCATCTTCTTCATATTCTGCACGACTGCCGTCATCAGTGCTTGCTCCCTGACGTTACGGAGTCCGCGCAAACGGCAATAGCGAAACCCATGGAGCTCTTTAGCATCCGCGAAGCTTCGCTCAATCGTTTCTTTTCGTTTGCGGTACAGCTGCTTGCCAGACTTGCTGAGCCGGTTATTCCGGACCCAATCTTTACTGTCCTCCCAAACGTGCCGGGTTACCACCTTCCGGTGATTTCGGGACTGTGTACATTGATCCAGTAACGGGCAACTTTTGCAATGCTCCGGATCGGAAGCATACTGCCGGTAACCTTTGCGGTCTGTGGTTCGGTATTTCAATTCATGACTCGCTGGACAAACATACAGATTACGTTCGGGATCAAAGGTAAACTTCCACTTTGGAAACAAGCCTTGCTTGGGATGAAACCTCCGGTGAGCAATCACGGCAAAGATCTTTCGACTTTGTAGCCCTCGACAAATAGGTGTAGTCAAATATCCTGAATCAAGTGCAACAGCCTCAACGGCAAACCCAAAACGTGCTTGCTGGCGATCTAAACGCGACAAATAGGGCACGGAATCATGAACATTTCCGGGCGTTACGT